>JABWCQ010000003.1 GCA_013360195.1 bacterium | reverse complement strand
CCCGGAACGTCAGCAAGCAACTTGTCCGCTTGAGTAAATCACTCAACTACCCACGGGGAAAGAGATCACTACAACAGCAGCGGACACCGCCGAATCCAAGGCAATAAAAAGCGGCCCCGAAAATCTTCGAGACCGCATAATGTAACATGTCCAGCATTCACGCTGGGTGAAAGGTCAAAGCATTCGGTTAATCGCGGCGCATTGCCGTGTACCCGTGCAATTTCAAGATCTGAATAGCATTCCGTGAATCCGCAAGCGACTCCAATGTCACACGCAACATGCCTCCTTGCCGTTCGCGGCTGTGCAAAACCCCTATGTCACGTATGTTTATGTCATGCTCCGCCAGAAGCCCCGCGATGGCCGCTAAAACTCCCGGTCGATCCGGTGCAATGACCGTTAACTCCGACTGCGAGTCCCAATCGCCCGGACGTTCGCGCGCCAGCTTCCTCTGAAATGAATACGCTCGCTGCCAAACCGCTTCCAGCTCACCTGACTTGAATAAGGCTTCCACATCGTCGAAGTGCTTGCGAAATTTCTTTAATGACTCAAGCACCTGTTCACGATTGGCAGCCAGCACCGATTCCCACGCGCCAAGCGGAAGCGCCGCCATCGCCGTCATCTGCTGAAAATGTCCCGTCGCTATCTTCTGCAGCAGCGGAAGATCCCGGCTCTCGTTGGCCAGCCAATCGGTCAGAGCTAAGGCGAAAATCAGCGGCATGTGCGTCGTCGAAGCGATTATCTTATCATGGACATCCGACTGTAGCACAATCGGATAAGCACCCAATGTGCGGATCCACCACTTGAATGCGGTCAGCTTGTCCATCGGCACGTCGTCAGGCGGAGTCAGAAGCCAATAGGCGCTCGCGAACAACTCAGGATGTGCATTGGCGATTCCCTGCCGCTGACTTCCGGCCAACGGATGTCCGCCAATAAAAATCGCGCGAGCATCTTCGACGCCGCGCGCAATCGACATAATCTCTTCTTTCGCACCGGCCGTGTCCGTCACGACGGCGCCCGCCAGTGCCGTCCGCAAAATCGTCGGCAAGACCTTCGCAACTTCGTCCGCCGACATCGCAAGTATTACTAACTCCGCACCGGCAATCGCTTCAGAAATGTCACCGACACCCTGATCAATCGCGCCGCGCATGATGGCTTCCTGCAGCACCTCCTCACGGTCATAACCAACCACCGTGCCGGTGAATTGCATCGCCTTCAATTTTAAGCCAATAGAGCCGCCAATCAGCCCCACTCCGAGCAAGGCGACTTTGTTGAAATCGTTCCGAAATAATTCAAGTGGATCAGGAAGCGTCAGTTCGACGAGATCCGTGGCGGGGGAATGTGCCTGTTCCGTAGAACAATCTCCAATTCAATCCGTTTGTTCTGTTTCTATTCCTGCGGTTCGCAACACACTCTCGGCGCGCGCCCGCTCATCCAATGAGAGCAGCCTCAATTTGAAATAACCGTCACCGCGCTCAGTCAGCCGTTCAATCCGGTCAATCGCGATCCGCGCTTCCGCCATGGCGGTCGCAATCGCCTGCATCACTCGCGGGCTGTCGCCAGTATTAACGATCAGTTCCGGCCCTTCGCTGCTCACCGCTTTCGACAGCAGCGCGCGCCCGGCCTGAATCACGGAAGCGACATGCTCGTCCAGTGAACCAATCAGCAGATTTGTGCGCAGATTCCCGACGGTTGCTTCAATCGTGGAGAGCACCTTGATAACTTCCGAGCGATTATCAGCAAGTTCTTTCAACCATTCCGATTTGCGCGAATCCGAACAGTAGTCAAGCTGTTGACTTATCCGGCTTTCCAAATGCTGAGTCACCACCTGCTCCGGCCGGCAGTTTCGCAAGATTGTCTCCAGTTCCAGAAACTTCAAGACATCGGATACCAAGTCAAACTGAGCATGCCGCTCGTCGAATTTGTCCTGATTCATGGAGTGCACACTTGCACCACACGCGACAAAAACTGTCGTCAGCATTTCTGCTGCCGGAATATCGGACTTGAACTGCGGCGTCAGCAAAACCGTTTTGCCGCTGAAGAAAGCGCGTATGTTTGCACTGCAATCGGCCGTCGTTCCAAGCGTCGGCTCAATATGAAATCCGATGTAGTGCAAATCCCGTCGCGCTGCAACCGCAATTGAACGGTCAAGCCGGTGACGATTCGAAATCATGTCCAACATCACCGCGTCCGATGCCGCCCGGTCCACGGCAAATGCAAAGGTATCTTCGGGGAGATGTTTTGATTCACCAAGAGCGACGAGGTCGCTGTTCTTAAGCCCTTCGTCAAGGCTTGTACTTCCGTCCGTGATGACCGTCTTGCCCCAAGCGTCCTTGACGATCTTTTCGCTATCTACGCCAAACAGTTCTCCCCGAAAACCCGAATTTTTCAGGGCGGCGGCAAATGCAGAAGTTACCGGATTAATTCCGAGGAGGCAAATTTTTCGCAGGTCCGATAATTGGTGGTTCATAACAGCCCTTAAAAGCGCATAATGCAATGAGTTGCGCAAATTCCAGGCCAGATGAGAACAATGGGGAATATAGCGTTCTCTATAACCTAATGCAATTCAAAATGACCCTCTTTTGGGTCTTCTCGGGCACAAAAAAGCCCCAAGACGGGGCTTTTAGCGAAAAGCAGGGGCTTATTCAGGAATCGATTTCAGTGCCTCTTCCATGGTGGTCCAAGGCAGGGTGGCACATTTGACACGCACCGGCAATTGTGCGACGCCGGCAAGGGAAGTCATGTCGTCCATGGGTTCGCCGTCCGGTACCTTGCCCTCGCGGATGAAACTGCGAAATTGCTCGATTCTTTTTTGAACTTCGGCAATCGTGCGTCCCTTCAAGTCTTCCGTCAACATCGAAGCGCTTGCCATCGAAATCGCACAGCCGTTGCCTTCAAAAGAGATGTCGGCAATCCTGTCATCCACGAGCTTCAAATGCAGAATCAGTTCGTCACCGCAGAGCGGGTTCTTGCCCTCCATCGAATGGGTCTCTTCGGCAAGCTTGCCCTTGTTGCGCGGCAGTTTATAGTGATCCAGCAGGATATCGCTGTACAGGTCGGTCATGCGAGTATCGCCCGTGCCGTACGAACGGCAGCTACCAATTGGTCGATGTCGTCAAGGGTATTGTACAAGTAAACGCTGGCACGCGCGGTTGCCTGTACACCCAGCCAGCGCATGAGCGGCTGGCAGCAATGGTGGCCGGCGCGAATTGCCACTCCTTCGCGGTCAAGCAAAGCCGCAAGGTCGTGGGGATGAACGCCCGGCACATTGAAGGACACCACACCGCCGCGAAAAGTTCGCGGACCGTAGATTTGCAACTTGGGCTCAGCCGAAAGCTTTTCGAGAGCGTGCATGGTGAGATGCTGGTCGAATTGCTCGATTCTGTCCATCCCGATTTCCTCGAGATAGGCAACGGCAGCGGTCAGGCTTACCGCTTCCGCAATGGCGGGGGTTCCGGCTTCGAACTTATAGGGCAACTTGTTCCATGTCGCGTGGTCAAGAAAGACTTCCCGAATCATTTCGCCGCCGGTCATATACGGCTCCATGTCATCGAGAATTTCCGGTCTGCCGTAGAGCACGCCAATGCCGGTCGGGCCGAGCATTTTGTGCGCGGAGAATGCGTAAAAGTCCGCATTCAATTCGCTCAAGTTCACGGGCATATGAGGAACAGACTGCGCGCCGTCAATTAGAATTTTCGCGCCAACCTTATGCGCCAATTGCACAAGTTCACCGACGGGGTTAATTGTTCCGAGCACGTTTGAGACATGTGTCACGGCAACAAGCGCTGTTTTATGGTCAATCAGTTTGCGCGCTTCCGCAAGGTCAAGAGTTCCATCACTCTTTATCGGAATGAAGCGCAGCTCCGCACCGACGGATTTCGCCACCTGCTGCCACGGAATCAAGTTAGCGTGGTGCTCCATCGGAGTCAGAACGATCGCCTGTCCGTGCTTGATAAACTTGCTGCCGAAGGAATGCGCAACCAGGTTTATGGACTCGGTCGTCCCGCGAGTGAATATCACACCTTCAAGCGCCGGTGCCTTGATAAAAGCGGCAATCGCCCTACGAGCGGCTTCGTAATCCCCCGTCGCGGCCTCACCGAGTGTATGGATGCCGCGGTGAACGTTGGCGTAGCGCGACTCGCAGAACTTGCAGTATGCGGTCATCACTTCGTTCGGTTTTTGCGAACTTGCGGCACTATCGAGATAGACCAACGGCTTGCCGTTGACCTTCACGTTCAATATGGGGAAATCCTTGCGGACGTCCCGTCCCAGAATGGAACTCACGCTCCCTCCGTTTGCAGATATTTCACCGGAATGGCGACGTAGATGTCATCGCCTTTCCGTTCTACTCCGAATACCTGAATGGGTTCCGTGGCCGGCAGCGAGAGAGCTTCGCCGGTATCAAGTGAGAAGCGTGCACCGTGCCGGGGACATTCAATGCAGTTGCCTTCGAGCCACCCGTCGCTCAGGTATTCATCTTCGTGCGAGCACAAATCGTCAGTGGCATAAAGTTTACCGTCCGATTGAAAAATTGCGAGTTCGAGTGAACCGACTTGAAATCCCTTTCCGCCATTGCGAGGCAGGTCGGAGACAGAACAGATCTTGACTAATTGTGTTTCTTGATTCATGATTTTAGAGTGACAATGTCATATTTGTCATTGTGGTCCATTGTTTGCCATTAGGGTAAGCAAGGACAACAATCAACAGATGTGAGTGGTGTAAATGAGCCGTTTATACATGCTGCCTTTGTGCCTGATGGTTCTTTTGGCCATTGGCTGTGACAGCGAAGATAACAATGAGAGTGCGGGCTATCCTGCGGAGCCCACACCGGACATGCTTGAAGCCGGGCCGGGCGACGGCGCGGAGTTCTTCTGGTGGAGCGATTCAGGCCGCGCGCGCGCTGCTGCCGCAAACTACAGGGCGGCTCTCTGGGTAACGAACGTTGACACGACTCATGTCGAAATTGAAGATATGGCCGGTTTGTTCGTCTATCCCGGCTGTCTTGGATCGCATCCCGATGTGGAATGCGATATCATAGTAAAAGACGCGACGTATTCACAGTTGGAATACGGTCCAAACGGGATGCAGTTCGCGGATTCGGTGCTCTTCTGGATTGACTCAACGGTGATTGAGTTACCAGAGAACACGTTTGCCGCGGATGTTGCATATTACTATTACAACCCGGACACCGGACGATTTGAAGAGCTTGACACGTGGGTCAATCCGGACAACGGCTGGATTGAATGCAAAGTGCTGCACTTTTCACGTTACATCATCGGACGGCGCCTGACACAACGAAACTGACACACCAGATTTAGCGGGACATATACAGCCCGCAATAAAGGGAACGCCCCGTGCTGATGCTGCACCGGGGCGTTTGTGGTTTTGTCAGTGTCCCGATGCGCGACCGACAGTCTGCGCAACCCGTTCGCGCCAACTTTGCCGGACATCCTCGAGAGACTCCGGAACCGTCTGAATCACCTCTTCGCCGAACCCCATTCCAATGGCGGTCAATGCCTCACGATAGTTGAGTCCACGAGTTTGCAAATAAAAGAGCTGTTCCTTATTCAGCGTGCCGATGGATGCACCATGGCTGCACTTGACGTCATCAGCAATGATTTCGAGTTTGGGAATGGCATCGGCATGCGTTCCGGGATCGAGCATCAGATTGCGGCAGGTTTGATACGCGTCCGTCTTCTGCGCGATCTGCGGTACGGTGATGATGCCCTGATAGATTGAATGCGCCTGTCCGGCGAGCAGCGTCTTGAAGAGAAGATTGGAAAATCCGTTTGGTGTGCCGTGATGCTGATGGGTACGATGCTCGGCATTCGCACTGCCGTGACCGCTGAAGAGTCCGCTCAGATGACATTCGGTGTTGACACCGAGGAGGTCAATGCGAAGCTTGGCGACGTGCCATGCGCCACCGGTCGTGAATGCGCACCAATTCAGGTATCCATCCCGCTCAACGCGGATGCGGCCGGTTCGATACATCGCGGAGTTCACCGGAATCTGCTCGTCATGGACATAGTGCAGGCGAGCGCCTTGCTTCACCAGAATTTCGGTGCGGCCGATGACGGGTGCGTCCTTACTGTCGGTGTGCCAACGGTCGAAGATAACGGCTTCCGCACCGCGCTCAACGACAACCAAAGTCGCAGGCGCCGCAAGTCCTCCGCCGGTGTGACGATGTGATAAATCAATGACAACGCCGGTTGTGTTGGCCGGCACACGGAGGCAGACAGGTTGAGCTGTTAAAGCACGGTGATAGTGGAGGAACTTGGCGTCCGTGTCCGCATCCTCGACATCCAGCATCGAGCGAAAGAGCTCGCGGTCGTTCGGCGTCGCCACCAGCGCATCGGGAGTCAGGCCGCTGCGGACATTGATGGAGGATTCAAAACGGGTCGAGTCACTCGCGGATTCGACATTACTCCACGGAAAAGCATCGGCGTCATTCTTGCGCCACTCTTCGACATCCTTCGCGGGAGTTGAAGAGGTGCGCGCCTGAGAAAGAAAGTGTGCACGGTCATCAGGTGTAAAGAGCGCGTGACCGGCGGAGATTTTTTCGAGATAGCTCATTTGCAGTTTTTGAGTGCGGGTCTCAGCCAACGGATCCCTCCATCTGGAGTTGGATAAGACGATTCATTTCGAGGGCGTATTCCATCGGCAATTCCTTCACCACCGGTTCGATGAAACCGCGGACAATCATGGTCATGGCCTCTTCTTCTGAGATGCCGCGACTCTGGAGATAGAAGACCTGCTCGTCACCGATTTTCGACACGGTGGCCTCGTGTCCCAGTTCGACGCGGTCTTCCTGAATGTTCATGTAAGGATAGGTATCGCTGCGGCTGTGGTCATCGAGCAGAAGCGCATCGCAGCCGACGCTGCTCTTGCTATTGGTTGCTCCTTTCGCAACTTCTACCAAGCCGCGATAAGAAGTTCTGCCGCCGCCGCGCGAGATTGACTTTGAAATGACGACGCTAGTCGTATCGGGAGCGCGGTGAATGACCTTTGCGCCGGCTTCCGTGTGCATGCCGGGACCGGCATAGGCGACAGAGAGAATGTCAGCCTTGGCACCGCGTCCCATGAGATAGACGGACGGATACTTCATCGTGATTTTTGAACCGATGTTGCAGTCCACCCACTCCATCGTCGCACCTTCTTCGGCAATGGCGCGCTTGGTCACGAGGTTATAGACGTTCTTTGACCAGTTCTGAATCGTGGTATAGCGCACGCGGGAATTCTTCTTGCAGTAGATTTCCACGACTGCGGAGTGAAGCGAGTCGCTCGAATAGACGGGGGCGGTGCAGCCTTCGACATAGTGCACGTTCGCGCCTTCATCGCAGATAATCAAGGTGCGCTCGAACTGACCGGAGTTTTTGGCATTGATGCGGAAATAGGCCTGAAGCGGAATCGTTACATGCACGCCTTTGGGGACGTAGATGAAACTGCCGCCCGACCAGACCGCGGTGTTGAGCGCCGCGAGTTTGTTATCCCCCGCGGGAATGCACTTGCTGAAGTACTCTTTGTAGAGGTCGGGATATTCCTTCAAGCCCGTATCGGTATCAAGAAAGACAACTCCCTGTTTGCTCCACTGCTCCTGCAAGGAATGATAGACGACTTCGCTTTCGTATTGGGCACCGACTCCGGCAAGAAACTTCTTTTCCGCTTCAGGAATTCCGAGTTTGTCGTAGGTTTCGCGAATCTCTTTGGGAACGGCGTCCCAATCGTGCTCAACTTTGTCGGAAGGCTTGATGTAGTAGTGAATGTCATCCCAGTCGATTGTGGAAAGGTCGGGTCCCCACTGAGGCAGCGGTTTCTTATAGAAGTAGTCGAGACCTTTCAGACGGAGATTCAACATCCACTCGGGCTCGTTTTTGTAACGCGAGATTTCGTGCACGACCTCCTTGGACAAACCTTTTGGGAGCTTAATCACGTTTTTCTCCGGCATGGAAAAGCCGAAGCGTTCGTAGTTGTCGAGGTCGAGTGTGAATTCTTTGGATTCAGGCATTGGAATATGTGAAAGTGAAAGTGAAAATCAATTGTCGAAGTTACCGTCCGGTGACTTTACGAACCAGACGGTCGAGTTGCAGGCCGAAGTTGTTGTCATAATCAATCATCGTGCGCAGAGCAGGCGAATCGGTCTTGTAGAAGAGCCGGGCGAGTTCATCAGGCCGCCACTGCTGCGCGCTGAACATTTTGTCTTTGAAATTAATGGGCCGATTGCGGCCGTATCCGAACGGAAGTTCGACCAGTGAGTTGTGATCCTTGGCGATTGCGATGAATTTCGTTTCCGTGTCCATCTCGCGGTCGTCGAAGGGGATCGCAAAGAACGCCTGCGCGAACTCCATGATGTAATCACGGCGCAGGATAGTCAGGCTTTGGTCTGAAAAATTCGGACCACCGATGGAGAATGAGATTCGTTTGCCGCCCATGTTGTCAATGGCGGTCTCGATGATTCCGTCGCCGACGCAAAGGCAATCCTGCTCGATGAATACGGAGTACTCGGCATCGTTCATCAACGCATAGAACGCTCCGGTGAAGAAGGCGCGCGTCCAGCCGCCGTACTTTGTGTCACAGGCCATGCCGTGCAGAAAATTCCGTGTCATACTTAAGAACTCGAGGTTCTTCCCTTCAAGTTCCGGCCGCACCGGACTGGCCGAGTCAACGACGAGTATCTTAGACGGTTTGGTGTAGCGTGTGACAAATTCGTACCAAACGTCAAAGAACAATTGCGAACGAATCCGCGGGTCGGAACGCTTGGTCGCGCCGGGATGCAGTCCTGAGCCGTCGCACCACCAGCCGCTATGAACAATATAACCGGGCATTCGTGTCAGGGTCGCGGTCTGACGACGCGATCAATGTACTTTATATTGTGTTCCGAAAGGCGATTCGTAAAAAGATGGATGTTCGCCGAATGCGGATAGATGTAAACAAAAGTTGGCTTGACGCCCGCCCAATCCAGCACATGGAAGAGTCCGGATTGGCAGACGTGAGATTCACGCGCGGCGGCCATGCGGCGTGCGTTTGTCAAGACATCCTGTGAATGATCAATGACCTGTGCGTTCGGGATTTCCACTGACATGAAACTGTCGCTCATCAAAACTTCATTCGACCTTTCAACCTGCCCCAGAGACAATTTGAAGTCCTTGTCATACCCCAAGCCGTGTTCCCCCGCGACATATTCGGGGACGAAGCAGCGAGGAGTCCGGCGGAATCCGAAGTTGTAGTATTCCGGAGCGGTGACACCGAATTGATTGGGATTATGTTTATAGGGCTGTCCGCCCTTCTCCCAATCGGAAACCGGAAAGTCCGCCAACGTCACCGCGTCCGTCATCTCTTGAAGCATGAGCAGCGATCGGGTTTGTTCAAAGAGCGTGAAACCGCGCGCGAGAACAAAGTGAATTTTCTGACCGCGAGTCTTGTAGAGCCACGATGCAACGGGCAGGCAGGCGATGAAGTCTCCCAATTTGCCGCAATGCGTGACGACAATCGTATGCCGTCGATCTTCTTTGAAGCGGCGAGCATTCAGCCAATAGCGGATTTTTGCCCCGGGACTGCCGAAGCGCGTTCCGAGTTCACTCACGTCGAGGGAGTTGCTCCAAGTTGCTTTAAGGCACTGGTAACGGCCGCCGCAACGGCAGTGACCGAAATGGGACCGAGTGTCTTGCTTTCAGGGGCGTGCGAAGACGCATCAACAACGTAGGTGTCCTTCCAACGCGGCTCAATATGCGACTGCGCGGACGCAATAACGATTTGCGGCTTATCGAGCGCCGCAGCGACAAATCGCCACGGTGTGTTCATTCCAATCCACAGCAGGCAATTTGCAATCACTCCGGCGCGTTCGGGATTCGCGAGTTTTCGATAGTGATGATTTGCGCGCGCCAGCCGTTCGGAGGTGGCGTCACCAATTTGGATGACCGAAATTCCAACAGCGTCGAGATTGGCTATCAGAATTTCGAATCGAGGGGTCGGCCAAAACTCGCCGTCGGCAGTCGGAGTCGTGTCTACGGCAACCGTGCGATGATGAGCTAGTTTGTGCGGCCATTTCGGTTTTCCGAGCGCAGGTCCGAGAATTTTCGGACGACCGCTTTCCGTGAGCCCAAGTTCAAAGCCCAGAGCAGCCCGGACATGGGAGACAATGTCGCCGGTGACGACGGTCACGACTTCTCAGGCAGCGACTTCCGACTTAATCCAGTCGTAGCCTTCTGATTCAAGATGTTCTGCAAGTGTCTTATCGCCAGACTTGACAATACGGCCATCCACGAGAATATGGACAACATCGGGAACGATGTAATTCAGCAGACGTTGATAGTGCGTAATCACCAATGCGCCGAAATTCGGTCCGCGCATGCTGTTGACACCTTGCGAAACAATTTTCAATGCGTCAATATCGAGTCCGGAATCGGTTTCGTCCATGATGGCCATTTCGGGCTTAAGCATTCCCATCTGGAGAATCTCGTTACGCTTTTTTTCACCGCCGGAAAAACCTTCATTCAAGTATCGCTTTGTGAACTCCGGGCGAATATCGAGAAGTTTAAGCCACTTTTTCATTTCGGCATCAAACTCCTTGAAGCTTGGAGTCTGTCCGAAGCGCTCGGTCATGGCCAAGCGAAGGAAGTTGTTTACCGACACGCCGTAGATTTCCTGCGGATACTGGAAGGCAAGGAAGAGTCCGCGTTTGGCGCGTTCATCAGGCTCGAGTTCGAGCAGGCTTTCGCCTTTCCAGATGACTTCGCCGCCAGTCACTTCGTATTTCGGGTGCCCCATGATCGCGGCGGAAAGTGTCGACTTGCCGCTGCCGTTGGGTCCCATGATCGCATGCACCTCGCCGACGGGAACTGTAAGGTTTAGCCCTTTGAGGATTTCCTTGCCTTCCACGGCGACATGAAGGTCACGAATTTCAAGCTGATTCAATGATGCTCCTATAGAGAAAGTTTTTTCAAAAAAGGGAATAGACATCGGAGGCGGCGCGAGAGACGCCCCCACCACAGGCTGGCCTCCGGCCGCTATCCGGCGTTGACCGGAACTTCCTTGGAATTGCTGTGGAAAATCGGCTGGAGCTGGGTGAAATACTGCTTGCGCTCGATTTCCAAGAGGTCAGCCAGAGTCTTGCCGCGGAAGAAGGCGCGGAGGTGATCTTCAGCCTCTTTCCAGACATGACGGACGGTGCATTCCTGAGACATGACGCAGGCTGCCGGGTCAGTGGTGCATTCGTTGAAAGCAAGACTTCCTTCGAAGGCCTCGATTACTTCCAACATATTGATTTCTTCAGGCTTGCGTCCTAAAGCAATGCCTCCACCCTTCCCGCGGTGAGTTTCAAGCAGTCCTTCGCTTGATAGGTATGCCACAATTTTCGTCAAAAAGACACGTGGAATGTGCTGTTGTTCGGCGATGTCGCGGGTAACGAACGTTTTGCCATCGGCATGACCGCGAGCGACGAACATCAGCATGCGAAGGGCGTAGTCGGCTTGAAGTGAGATTAACATAGGTTTTTCCTAAATATGACTTTCGTAGTCAGATTAGAATATAAGAGGAATCTAAGCGTGTGTCAAGTGCTATAAGTCACATATAATTGAGATTAAGATTGTGAAACATTGCGCGAAGAGGAGTGGAAGTCTTGACTTCCTCGGAGGGTTTTTGTTATTTGTGGGTGCAGCCGTAGGGGTGGTCGCACGGAGGAATCCGGAAGCGGCCTGAGAGAGTCCCTCGAACCTGATCCGGATAATGCCGGCGAAGGAAACGGTACGGTCAGACCGAGGTGCCCCGCGCAACTCATAGTGATAGGACCGCAGCCGTTCAAACAACGGGCTGCGGTTTTTCGTTTTGGAGGAATTCACATGAGGTATTTGTTCATCCTGCTGATTTCTGCAGCGGCCTACGGCGCGTCGGCGCTGACGGGGCGGGTTACGGACTGGTCTAACGGTAAGGGAATCGAAGGCGCGGTCATTGAAATTGACTTGGACTCCGCGACTGTCAGCGACAGATTCGGACGTTACACGACAAGGGCGTTTGAGGCACAGAGTGTTGTCGTGAAGGTATCAAAGGACGGCTTTGCACCTTATTCAGCGCTTGTCGTGCTGGCAGATGCCGAGCAAACCGAGTTCAATGTTGAGTTGAAACCGTTCCGTGCCAGCGGTGAGGACTCGTTTTCCGACGCACCGCGCTATGAACTCGATGACGTGAATGTAACCACGTCCAGAGCCACGTCAGACTATCCGGTCACCTTTTCGAACCTGAACAGCGAAGAGGTCGAGCGGAGCAGTTATGGACAGGATTTGCCACAGTTATTCACGCAGCTACCCAGTATCAACACGTATTCCGACGGCGGGAATGGATTCGGGTATTCGTATTTGAGATTGCGAGGATTCAGTCAGAATCGCGTCGGCGTATACCTCAACGGAGTGCCGCTGAACGACGCGGAATCCCACGAGGTCTTTTGGATAGACCTACCGGACTTCGCGGAAGACGTGCAAGACATTCAAGTGCAGCGGGGAATCGGCAGTTCACTCTATGGCGCAGCATCGCTGGGCGGGTCCATCAATCTTGTCACCCGGACGCCGGGTTTGGGTGATAAACCCACGCTGCGCGCGGAGACGATGTACGGAACCTGGAACACGCGCAGGGCGAGCCTGCAGTTCACGTCGGGTCGAGTCGGTCAACGGTTCGGGTTTGCCGGGCGACTTTCAAGGATGGACTCCGACGGCTATCGATACGGTTCGTGGGTGAAGGCATGGAGTTACTATCTTGCGTCGACCAGATTTTCGTCGAAACATACCACACGAATAATTTTCTACGGCGGGCCGGAGAAGACGCACTTGGCATACGAAGGTGTTACGAAGGAGTATCTGGACGGAGAGGTGACCGGAAACAAGGACAAGGATCGCCGGCACAATCCGTTCATGTTCGCGGGTGAGATTGACAATTTCTTTCAGCCTCATTATGAGCTGCATGACGAGTGGCGAGCGCGGGATAATCTGACGGTTGACAACTCGATCTATATTTTCAAGGGCGACGGATATTACGACCAGTTCCGCACCGGACAGGATTTAGGCCAGTACTATTACACGTTTCCGGCGGACTCTGTGGCAGCAGATGTGCTCCGCCGGAGAAACATCACAGAGCTTGATGGAGGTTGGATTCCCCGCGCAACCTGGAAGCACAAGTGGGGACAAAGCGTGCTGGGTGCGGAAGTGAGGCTGCACAATGCCCGGCACGAGGGAACTGTACGATGGTCGTCGATTGTGCCGCAGGGGGCAAGTCCGGAGCAGCACTACTACGATTATCGCGTGGGCAAGCAGGTTTATGCCGGTTACATTCACAATCTGTTTCAAGTGAGTGATCCGCTGCGGATCATGGCGGATTTACAATTCAAGACTCAACGCTATGAGATGAAGGATGACAAGATTTGGGACGTCACCTTGGAGAAGACTTTCTCCGCTTTCACGCCGCGAGCCGGCTTGAACTACAGATTACTGGAGGGAGGCGCGCGCAAGCCATTGACTATCGCCTACGCGAACGCATCTTTTGCCCAACGAGAGCCGGCGTTCAGGGATTTGTATAACGCGCAGGACTTTTATTCCTCACCTTTTGTGACACCGCATCGATTCGCCGACGGTCCAGACGGCGGAGCGTATATCGGGCCGATGCTTGAAGATGAGAAGCTGTTTAACCTGGAAGTCGGCTGCATCGGACAATGGAAACACGCGCATCTTGGCGTAAATTATTACAGGATGGAGCTGACAGACGCCATTGTGACAGACAACGGGCAACTTGACGATCTGGGCAACTTGCTGTCGGCAAACGCGGACAAGGTGAGGCATCAAGGGGTCGAGGTTGTCGGCGCCATCGAACCACTTGACCATCTGACGCTATCCGGCAACCTTGCGCTCGCAGACCACCGCTTTGTGAATTACTCGGAAGTTGATTGGAACACATTTGAACCAACTTCGCGCGACGGAAACAGAATCGGACAGGACCCGGAGTATCTGGCTAACGTCCAGATTGAGCGCGTTCAAGGCCGATTTGCCGCATCAATCGGTGCACGCTTTGCGGGCAAGCAATATACTGACAACAGCGAGAACGAGGAAACGGCGATTGAGGGCTACACACTGCTGCACGCGGATTTCAGTTACGAGTTCAGAAACGTTCCGGGAAACGTTCCGCTTGCGGAAATCCGGATTCGGATTAACAATATACTTGACAGCGAATACGAGACCGTGGGATACGGCCCAACGTATATTGTTGGCGCTCCGAGAGCGATTTACACCACACTTGCGGTTGAACTCTAATGGGCGGATTGGCTCAGGCATCCGGGGCTGACATTGCGATCGTGGTGCTCTCGATTGCGGTTGTGCTGATTGCCGGCCTGTGGCGGCGTGAGGGCGAATTTGCAAATTATATCATCGCGGGCCGCAAGTTATCCATGCCGGCGTTTGTGATGTCGCTGGTGACTTCGTGGTACGGCGGGATTCTGGGGGTAAGCGAGTATTCCTACAATTACGGACTGTCGAATTGGTTCGTGTTCGGAGTCCCCTACTATTTGTACGCGCTTGTTTTCGCAATATTTCTTGCCCGACGAGCACGCATGTCTGAACTTTTGTCCCTGCCTGACAGATTTCAACGAGTGTACGGGACTCAAGCGGCGCGCATTTGCGGTGGAATCATATTTCTGACGGCAATGCCCGCTGCCTATCTTCTCATGCTGGGCAAGCTCATCGAATGGATGTGCGGGTGGTCGTATCATGTATCGCTTTTGGCAGGCGCAGCAATCTCGACCGTTTATCTTTTCAGGGGAGGATTGGTAAGCGTTGTTAAGACGGATTTAATACAATTCGTCTTGATGTATTTGGGGTTCGCGGTCATGGTGGCCGTTCTGTATTTTCACTACGGAGGGTTGGAGTTCGTGCGAAGCAATTTGACACCGGAATTGCTTTCACCCACGGGCGGACAGGCAATAGGAGCCGTGCTTGTTTGGTATGTCATCGCTTCAACGACACTTGTTGAACCGCTATTCTATGAGCGGTCTTTCGCTGCAAGGTCGGAGAAAATGGTCCTACCGGGAATTGTTATTGCCGTTGCCTTCTGGGCCGTTTTCGATTTCATGACGACGGCGACCGGATTGTATGCCCGCGCGCTGCTGGGAAGCATCGACTCTCCGGTGTTCGCATTTCCGGAGCTTGCAGCTAAGGTTTTGCCAGCAGGTCTATTCGGGTTGTTTCTTGCAGCGTTGATTGCGACCGTGGCCTCGACGATAGATAGTTATACGTTTATCGCGGGAGCTGCACTTGGCAGAGACGTCATCGCGCGGGGCCGCGAGCAGAGCATGAGCGCTGTGCTGCGCTTGCTCAAGACCGGAGCGGCGTTGGGGCTATTATGCGCCCTGCTCCTGGCGTGGTTCTCAGAGTCCGTGATATCCCTTTGGCATGCAGTCGGGTCGGTGACGGCTCCGGCGTTGCTCCTGCCTGCTCTGTTTGCGTGGTTTTCAAAGCATCCGCCGCGGGAATCCAGTGTGGTTGCGAGTATGCTTGTTGCCGGATGCGCCGCACTTTTCTGGAGATTGTCGGGGTTTTGGACATCTGATGGCGGCTACTGGCTGGGTATTGAACCAATATTCGTGGGACTGTTGGTCAGCATATGCATCGTCCTCCCTTCCTACTGGAGAAGACTGCAAGCGAACCGAGCTTGATGAGTCACTTAAGTTCCCGATAATGACAAACCCGCCAATTACTTGGCGGGTTCGTTTTTTTGGCGTGGTCCCTCTCGTCTAAGGTTACAAGCCAGTCATCATGCGGGGCATCAGCACGTCGAAAAGTTCCTCAGCTTGCACCTGCTGAATGAAGTACAGCGGAATTCCAAAAACAGCGACGCGGAAACTCAAGTCATAGTAATAAGCAACAACTTCGCCGTTTTGGAAGTAGTCAGGATTCAGAGTATTGAGCCTGCCAATAATGGTGCACTCTCCGCGTGGTTCAAATGTCCATACGCGATTAATTGCGCCGTTCCAAGAGGGCAATATCTTGGTTTCGTCCACGGAGACATCGGGGAAACCGTTTTCGCCGGTGAAACCTGTTGACTGCTGGATTGTTGCCGGATCACGCTCGGCAGTAAACGCACGCATAAAGCGATATTGGAAATCAGAGCCGCCGTATTCTTCGAAAGAATTCAGCGAAAACGCGCCCATGATGTTCCACCCGCTTACAATCATTCGTCCCCCACGCTGCATGTACTCTGTCAGAATGCGCCGGTTGTCATCGAATTGATAGGTTGACCAGTCATCCGCGTACCACAGAATCAGGCCACTGTTTGACAGGTCGAGAGCGGTAATCAGGCCGGTTGAACGGTCGGAAAGGTCAATCTCGCGGAAGTTATAGCCTTCAACGAGAGCGTAGTAGAAGTCGTCAACCTGTTGATCGGACGGCAGCGACGGCGCACCGTTTCCATCACGGGTCTCATCAATGATGATGATTGAGTCCGTAAGAGACTGCTCAAGGAGGCGAATAAAGATTGTGGCCGTATCGGAGAGCTCACCCGCCATGTCACGAGCCTGAAAGCCGTATTCGTATGCACCGGTCGGCAGGTCTGTTTGAATGAGAGAGGGCTCAGCAGCCCAGTCTGACCATGTTCCAGCCGGGTCCCGATAGCGATAGGAATGGATCAGTCCGCGATAGGCGAACGCCGTCGCTTCGTATGCAACAACGAGCTCCGCATTGTTCTTGCGATAGATTGATCCATCCGGATAGAGACTGTCTGAAGCGGCGCCAGAATTGTAGCGGACAATGACTTCACCCATCACGGGACGGTTGCCTAAGCTGACATTCACCGTGCGAGAAACTATCGGCGATTGTGCCATTCCAGAGTCGCGGCAACGAGCATACATGGTGTGAGGTCCGGCGGTGAGAACGGCGTGGTCGAGCGCAACGACGCCTTCGTCAAACGAGCCAAGTGACAAATCCGCGAACAAGAAGATGGAATCCTGCGTCCATTCCGTCCAGCTCATTGTGTCATCAAGGCTTAACGTAAACCAGATTCCAGACCGATTGGCGTCTTCGGCCTCGAGTTTGATACTGAACCCTTGTCCGACATTCTGATTGGGACGCACAATATTGTCAGCAGAGAAAATACAGACAGGCGCCGTGTTGCTCGTGTAGAACTGAATTTCGGGGGGGGTCGGATCCACAGCACCATCATTATCAACGGCCTGAATCGAGAAAGTATGTGAGACGACTTCACCGGTAGCGGGTGACGCGAATGATATTGCGCTGTCCGTGCGCGTCGTGTAACTCACGAGATTGCCGTCAATGAACATGTTGAAGCCGGCTATCTGTCCGTCGCCGTCATTACCAGACCAATGGAGAGAGAGAAAGTGGTTGACGGTGGTTCCATTTTGGGGAGCGGATGTTATTGCGGTTTCCGGCGGTTGGTTGGCAAGCGGTGAGCCGGGGTCGTTGACACCACAGCTTGCGAACATGAGTGCCAGCACAACAAGCATAGGAATCTTTGTCATGGTTTTCATGTGTTTGCTCCTACCATGCAAAGGCCACCGAGAATCGGTGGGGTTGGTCCATGAAGCCGTCGGCGGCTTCGGAGATTCGGTTCCAGTGGGAATAGCCGTAATCGAAGTTCAAAGCATACTCATTCATGACATCGAATTGCAAACCGAAACCGAGCGAGAAGCTTTCTTCGTCATAGCCGAATTTTCCACCCGCACGAAGGAAGAGTGTCTTCTGATAGGCATATTCACCTCCGAAGCCGAGGCGCTCCTTGTTGTCGTTCGGATGATCCATCTCAACCGCGAAAATGCCAGAGTGATTCGCCGACTTGGTCATTTTCAGCATTTCCCATACGTCAAAGGAGACACCCAGCCTGAACATAGTGGGCAGGGATGCGCCTTCAAACTCCTCGGCTCCGGGAACGGAATCACTGTTCAGCCCTGCTTCACGGTAGTCGAGAAACTCGCCGGAGTATTTGACTTCAGGTCCGAGGTTCTGAATTGCCATGCCGAGGCGAAGTGAGCGGAGACCCGTTTGATACACAGTTCCGAGGTCAACGCTGAAGCCGTCGTAGCTGTGTTCCTCAAGCGAACTGCGCAGATAACGAAGTTGGCCGCCTAATGAGAATTTGTCCGTCAATTTCTGCGCGTATGACGCACCGAGCACGAAATCATAGGCATTGAAGAATTCTCCGGTTCCGCCGGGAGCATCAATGGTACGTACGGGCATGTCATCTGTAAAGAGATTGATGACATGCACGGACATTGCACCATACTCGCCCCACGGCCGCGCGAAGGCGATGCCGTTACATTGAATATCCGCTGGCAGGTTTATCTGCGACAGCTGGAACTGATTTTCTGTGACAGTCGTCAGCGAGCCGGGATTCCACCAAACCGCTTCCGCACCCGAGACAGCGGAGACCATCGCGTTGCCCATGCCAATGCCGCGAACTCCCATGGGGAGTTTCAACACTTGCATTGAAGTCGTTCCCACTTTTTCGAGCGCGAGAGATCCAGGCGGAAACAAATGCAACACAAATATCGCAAATAGAAGGAGGCAGATTTTTCTCATTGCAGTTCCTCCGCATAGACCAATATGATTGCGGCGGTAATTTTAGTCGTTGCTCCGGTTGCGCGAGCGTGAAGGGTATGTGTGCCCACGGACATACACGGGCGAGTCGAACCAATGAAGCATGTGGTCCAGTTTATTTCGATAGGACGACCGGGGTTTCGCAAATCCGCTGCTTCGAATTGTGCCAAGTCCAAGGCAAAGCTTCGTCCCTTCAGTCCAGTCGCCGAATTTGTCGCGGCAAGATAGAATTCCTGCCCGCCAATGTTGCCCAGTGAATCCATCAACCCCTCGGGGTAGGCGGTCGTAGTATCGCTGTCCATCCATAAGGCAAGCGTGTAGCGGTCATCGAGGACGACACCAAGTGAGTCGCGATTTGCACCAAGCCGTGTGGTATCGGCCTGTCCGGCACTCACGGAGTCCTGATAGACCGCGCGCAATTCAAGCGCGGCTTGCTCTGCAGGAATCAGTCCGCTCGTGTCATCCGGACACTCCTCAGGAACGGTGTCACACAACGCGCGAACGGCCGCAACAGAGTCAATAATACCCTGCTGCCCTTCTATAGCAATCAAATAGCGTATGAAGTGCTCATTCCATGCCGGTATGGAATCGTTTACGATCCGTTCGTACCATGCAATGTCGGCATCAGGCTGAATATAAGCCGCCACGGTGAGACGCGCGGGTGCATCCACCCCAGGGCGGTCAATTTCCGCCAGCGGCTGTTTTACTTCAAAGTTGGCGCTGATAACTTCACCGTTTGACGGCGCATCGACCCAAAGCGTCACGGTTTCGGTATGTGACGCCTCCGGGGCGGTTGCCGGAGCGGAGCG
Source organism: bacterium (assembly GCA_013360195.1). NCBI lineage: Bacteria > bacterium. The sequence goes on along the minus strand of JABWCQ010000003.1, from coordinate 161,383 downwards.
AGGATCAGAGCACGAGAAAACGACGGCTCCGATTGCGACCAACAGAATCAGTGTAAGTGTTCTCGTCATCATTGTTTCTCCTTGTGGTTTACTTGATGACGACAAATTTGTCCAAATAGATGTCGCCGCCGTATTCCACAGTGAAATAGTAGATACCGCTGACGATTTCCTGGTCATTACGCGTGCGAAGGTCCCAACTGGTCTGCTCGCTGCCGTTATGATGATCCAATGACGCGAGATAGTCACCACTTAGCGAGAAGATGCGAATGAGACACTTTCCGGGTTCAGTGTTAGCGGGCAGACCCCGGAACATCAGTTGCCGTCTAAACTCAAGACCGGCGGGAGTGGAAATAGGAGTTTTTTCACCGGCGTGACTGCCCTTGTACGGATTCGGGTAGACGTACACTTTCGACAAGTCAGCCGAAGTAGTTCCACTTCCGGCCTGAGCCGCGATGGTGACAGACCTTGTGTTGCCGGTTCGTCCTGATTCCAGCACGCCTGCGCCAAATACACCCTTGTCAAACGCGCGGACGACATACTCATAGGTTTGACCGGGAATCAGATTCATATCCCAATAAACATATTCAAACGTTCCGTCGGGATAGTGAATGGTGTCCTCCGGCATGCCGTAATTGAAATTTTGCCACTGGAATTCGCCGGGAAGTGTGTCAATTACGTCATATTCGACGAGTCGCTGCCAGTCAATCTGTCCGGTGCGGCGCTCAATCCGGTAGCCTTCGAAATCCGATTCGCCTGTGATAGCGTCTACGGACAGCTCGGCATTGGGTTTCCAGCGAATTCTTACACGGTCTTCATAAACATCAATCGCGTATTCCGGAGCATCGGGCGCTGAAGGACCTTGAAAGTCATTCAAGTACATTGCCAAAGCCCACTCCGCGTTGACGCCGATGTCTGCTGTATCATCACCGGCAATGTAGGCAAGCGTTATGGGGAGGGTCTCACCCGGGCGAATCGTAAAGCCATCCGTGGCTTCGGCGCCGAAGCAAATCAACATGCGCCAGTCCCCGGCCTCAGGGCTGAGGGGATCGATGTCGCCTGAAGACATCATGTCGTACTTGTCGGCGTTTGTTTCAGGGTCTCCGCCGGAGCCGCGATCGAAGTTTCGGAACGATACGCGAAGTTGATCGAGAGCGACCGGAGTTTTGACTACTCGCATTGCAAACACGCCCGGGCCCGGCCCGTCATCGTCTTCCACGTCGTCAAAGTGCACGGCCATCAAGCGCTCCGGGTCGTAATAATTGAAGTCGTCCAGCGACGCGGCGTCGCCGGGTTCACCTTGCGCACGGATGTCCGGGTCGGCAAACATTCCGATGAATACATTGCGCAGGGCGAGCGGGCTGACATTGCGAATTCTGTAGTCAAGCAGAATGAAGTCACCGGCGTAGGCTTCCGGGAACGCGTATGTACGCTGTGTAACGACGATGCCAAGCGGAGTGTGGCCGTCCACGTCCGGGCTTGACACGAATTCGTCCTGAATGTCGTCCATGAACACGGCATAGTATTCCTGCGCGCCGCGGGCATTTCCATCCTCGTCTTCGAATCCATCACCGTCGTCGTCCAGAAGGCCTGGGCAGCAATCTCCGTCGTTGTCCGAGTCCTCGGCATCTACGAGGCCGTCAAAGTCATTGTCCGTGAAATCGCGGGCCATGTCTCCGGCAGGGTCTTCGTCAATGTGCGGTTCGGGATCGTAGTTGCAGTTGCCGTCACTATTGCTGTCTCCAGAAATATCCGTGTCTTCGTCAATATCCCCATCGGCATCATCATCCTGGCCATTGACAATTTCCTCGTCCACCTGGCCGTCATTATCATCGTCAAAGCCAATGAGACCCCGACCGCCGTCGAAGTTCTTCGATGCGCGTTGATTGCCATCCCAGTCATCGGTTGAAATGTCCCAATCTCCGTCCTCGTCAAAGTCTTTTGCTCCGAACGTCATGAAACGGTCACCGAATCTGTCAATCGTCTTCGACGTGATGTGCCAATCGGGATTGGAGGCGGTGTTCGAGAAAGGTGAGGCGACAATATTGCGGGGATAGAATTCGCCGGTACCGTTATCCCCGTCGGTAGCGGTACTGACAAGCCTGTTACCGTTGGCAATCGCTCCCACCCAGACGCCAGCCGAAAACAGGAAGTCATTCCCACTGTTGATGGGGAATTCCATTCCCACGAATCCGGGGATGTTGTCGGGATTTCCGGCTTGACCGTAATTGGCGATTGTAAAGAACACGTTGCCAATGTCATGCTGAATGACGTCGGGCCGAGCACCGGGATCTATTTCATTCAGACGACTTCTATCCGGACCGCGAGTTTCCACGACTCTTCTGGCATCGGACTCTTGAGTCACGAGGCAAACGAAGAGAATGGAGAGTGCAAAAATGTGAGTGAATTTCTTCATATGCGGTTCTTTCCTTTAGAAGTCCACCGCAAGTCCAAGGCGAACCTGACGCGGGTTGTCCCATGCGTCGGGGTTTGCGCCCGCTTTCGGATTCAGACCATAGTTCGGGCTGGAGCTATCGTTTATGTAACCCGGCTCGCCGCCGTTGTACGTGTCAATCGTGTCCTGATTTCTGTCCCATCCCAGAACATTCCTGGCGTTAAACAGATTGCGCACTTCAAAGAGCGCCTGACAGTTCAATCCGCCCATGCGGAAGTGACGGCCAATGTTCACATCGGTCGTGTAGGTCCAGGGCGAGTTTTTTGAAAACTCCTGTCCTTCGATGTTACTGCCGTTGACTTGTGTCGGAGTATATGGAAGTCCGGAGAGGAATTGCGAAAGCCAATTTATCGTCCAGCCTGTCCTGATCCACTCGGCTGTGAAGGGTTTGCCTTTCAGGGGGTAGTTGGTTCCGAGATTGAATACTATCTGGTGGCGCCTATCCCATGCCAGCGGAGTCTCGCCTGCAGGTTCCGTGTAGTTGGAGCGCGTAACTTCAGAACCTATGTCATAGGAGTTTTTGCCGCTTGCCCATGACAAGGTGTAGGTCAACCGTCCGGAAAGATATGAACCGTAATCCTTGGTCAGGTTGAACTCAAACCCGCGGACGGAGGCATAGTCAGCGTTGTAATAAATTGCCGCATTTTGCCGGCTGGCAAGCGGAATGCCCAGATCAAAGAAGAGTTGATTTTGAGACGCGGTTTGAATCCAGTTCTTGATGTCCTTGTAGTACGTGGATACATCAAGCAGAAAGTCGTTTGCGAACTGGTGTCTGACGCCAAGTTCGTAGGCGATGGTCTTGGAAGGTTCGAGATCAGGGTTCCCGATGATCGGTGTTCCACCGGTCTGCAGTTGATTGACACCGGTCAGATAGTAGTCCTGTCTTCCGCGCTGATAGAAGTAACCGTAGTTAAAATGAAAGACGTCGCGTTCGGTGACGCTGTATGCGATTCCCAGCCGCGGAGAGAGGTAGTAATCGCCATTCCTGCTCGGCGGGTCATAGTCCACAAAGTTCGCGAGCGTGGGGTCGTCCGCACGAGGAGAACGTATTGACTCTCCTCCGATGCGCCAGTAATCCAGACGCAATCCGGCGTTAATGATGATATCCCGATATTCCATTTTGTCCTGCAGATACAATGCGCCGGAAGAGGGGTAATAGCGATAAACATCAGTGTAGATTCCCTCACCGCGATTGTCAATAGTGGCATAGGGCCTGTCTTCGGCAGCAACATTGTAGTAGTTATATTCGATTCCACCTTTGGCCTGATGGCGCGGATGGACCTGCGATGTCACATCCCACTTGAACGTGTAGGTTTGGGATTCGAATTGTGCCCAATCGGGAACAAGCTGCTGACTATTTCCGGCGAGGCCGTCACCGGCGATATGGAATCCGTTAATACTCGGATAGGCATTGCCGGGATTGTTGTAGTCCCACATTCCATCGCCGTCCCTGTCGGTAAACGGTTCACCGGCGTCATAGCGGCCATTCAGTGTTCCGTCGGGACCGGGGAGATCTACGTAGGGTTCGCTGGCAACTCCGTATTCGTTTGCGGCTTTGCCTCCACCGGCTAACGTGCGCGACGCATCATAAATGCCAATCTTGAAGGTCTGGAACGTCCTTGGATTCAGGTTGTGATTCAACGTAAGATACATTTGCTGGTCGCGAATCAGTTCCGTCCGGACGTGATTCTCGGGATTGTATACATACGACTGAAGGTCTTCATCGATTAAACCGTCACCATCATCATCCACCCAATTCAGCGCCTCTTCATCCATCCTTCCATCGCCATCATCATCGGCAAGCTGGCGGTCCGCATCATCCATGACGCCGTCGCCGTTCAAATCCTGATAGGTCCATTGGCGATAGTCATCGGCATCTGAAGCAAGCCCTTGAATCGAGGCAAGCGCATGCATGCCCAATGTCTGTTCGTCGAGCGGGAAATCGTAGGGGAAGCGTTGAGACAAACGATACCAATAGGGATTCAATCTTTCTTGATTGTCCATCCAACTTGCGCTAATCTTGAAATTCCGTTCCGGGTCGTAAGTCAGCTTCAGGTTGGTATTGTTATAAACTTCAGCCTTTCTGACATCAGAGCCGAACAGATCGGACACTTGCGGGCGGAACCACTTGTCGCCACCAATGATCGTACCGAACTCGTTGGCATTACGACTCCAGAATGTACCCGAACCAAAGAAGGACATCCGTCCAGGGACTTCAACGCCAAGTTGTGGCAAGAACCGATCGGTGATCGGCTCAGGTCCGGAAATCGAGATTTCCGTATAATCGTAGTCCTGATACCCTTGTTTGCGGTCGGAGTCCTGATGCGGCAAGCCCTGCGAAATATCCGTACCGAGGTCATCAAACTTGCCTCCCCCAAAGCCCTCCATGTCCATCACGTGCTCGATGTGGCCGGAGTACTTAGGTTCGCCCTCTTTGGTCACGAGATTAACTACGGCAGACTGTGCCTCTCCGTATTCCGCACTGAAACCGGCGGTCATGACCTGCATTTCGCCAATGGCCGATTTTGGCACCTGCATGTACCGGCGCTGAAACTGAGGGTCGCGCACAGCAAGCCCGTCAACCAGGAAGAGGATTTCATCGCGGCGCCCCCCACGGATGTGGAGATTTGTTCCACTGCCGACCACGCCGGCCTGCCGGGAGAGAGCATCAGAGAACTGCGTGACCGGAAGCTCGGTAATTTCACGCGTGTCCACCGTTCGAACCGTATTGGCAACATCTCGCTTGATAACGTCCCTGACCGCAGTGACAACCACCTCTTCACCCGTCAAGACGGTTTCGGCCAGCCTCAAGTTGAGTTCCGTGGTTTGCTCGGATGCAACTGCTACACCGCGAACAAGCTGACTCTCGTACCCGATTGTGGACACGCGGACATCGTATGTACCAATCGGAATATTGAGTATGAAGAACTCACCGTCAATGTTCGTAGTTGCGCCGCGAGTGGTTCCTTCGATGGCGATATTGGCACCGGGGATCGGCTCACCCGTACCGGCATCAGTGATGACGCCAGAGAGTTTGCCAACGCCTTGGCCAAAACCAACTGAGACGCAAACCAGCAGGATGATCCATTTGAAAATCGGAAAGGGTTTGATCATCAGGCACCTCCGGGAGACGTTGCTCCCGTTTGTTCCGGGATTAAGAAAAGAGAATGTAAAACAAAAAGCCGTGACTGTTCCTTTCACTTCGGTGAACGAAGCGATTAGGGTGCAGCGCACGGCAGCCGGGACCATTTCAATAATACAACGGATACATCGCGGAGTCAAGAGATTAAGACGTATTTTATAAAGAATTTAATATCGGATTTTTCCCATGTAAGTGCCAAAGGAGCATAACGGCAATAAATTATAATTCCACATTATTCAACATATTACGAGGCAGTTTTTTGGATTTGAGGAGTAGTAACTCCGGTTCAGACTCTTGATTGAGACCGCAATGAGGCGAGCAAAGAAAAGCGCCCCTGAAAGAACAGAGGCGCTACAAAGAGAAAGTCGGAACAGCTTAGTTCAGGTGAAGCAGATCGCGGTACTTTGGCATCGGCCAGAGGTTGGAGTCGACCAAGACTTCCAGTTCGTCTCCAGCAGTCCGAAGAGACTGCATCGCCGGAATGATCCTGTCACGAAAGTACTTTGCCACTTTCAGGTGGTCCTCAGTTTCCGGAACACCTGCCCGCTTCTGGTCGAGTTCCCGCAGGCGGTCAATAAAACGCTCGATTGCCTGGGACAACATTTCAAGCAGCGTTCGCTGGCCCGTTAAAGAGGCCGACGAAAGGACATCTTCCGTTTCCTCAATGGACGCAGCGATTCGACGCTGATACTCAAGCGCAGCAGGCAGGATTTGCGTTGCGCCCATGCTTGACATCAGGCCGGCTTCTATGCTTGTCATCTTTATATAGGTTTCAAGCTTAACGTGATAGCGTGAGTGTAATTCAGCCTCTGTCAAGATGCCTAAGTCCGAGAAGAGTTTGACAGATTTCTTGGTAATGAACGCTGGAATGGCATCCACGGTTGTGCGCAGGTTTGGCAGCCCACGTTTCTGCGCCTCTTTATGCCATGACGCTGAATAACCATCTCCTCCAAACAGAACAGCCTTGTGTTCCGCGAGAACGCGTTGCACGACGCCACGAACGGCTGCATTGAAATCCTTTTCCTTTTTGCGTGCCTTTTCGATTTCGTCCGCCATGTAGTTGAGGGACTCGGCAACGATAGCATTCAAGACCATGTTGGGCCGAGCAATGTTCTGGCCGCTGCCTACAGCACGAAACTCAAACTTGTTTCCAGTGAAAGCAAAGGGAGACGTGCGGTTACGGTCTGAGTCGTGGAGGGGAAGCGGAGGAAGCGACGTAACGCCAATGTCGAGAAACGCAGCATCCTTCTTCTTCAACTTTCTTCCGCCAACGATTGCCTCGACGACTTCCGTCAATGTGTCCCCAAGATAAACGCTGATAATCGCGGGCGGAGCTTCATTCGCCCCAAGGCGGTGATCGTTGGATGCCGTCGCGATTGAAGCGCGCATAAGGTCTCCATGCAGGTGCAGGGCGCGAACCGTGGCAGTGAGGAAAACGAGAAACTGCGCGTTGTCATGAGGCGTGCTTCCGGGTTCGAGGAGATTATTCCCCCGGTCGTCGGCCATTGACCAATTGTTGTGCTTTCCACTGCCATTAATTCCCGCGAACGGCTTTTCGTGCGTCAAGCAGGCAAGGTCGTGGCGGGCAGCAACGCGCCTCATAACCGACATCATCAGCATATTGTGATCAGTCGCAATATTCGCGCGTTCAAAGATCGGCGCGAACTCGAATTGACCGGGCGCAACTTCGTTGTGGCGAGTTGTTACCGGGATTCCGAGTTTGTACAGTTCAATCTCGAGGTCTTCCATGAAGGCGAGTACGCGCTCCGGAATCGAACCGAAATAGTGATCTTCCATCTCTTGACCTTTTGGCGGGCGGGCACCATACAGAGTACGTCCGCAGGTCATCAGGTCCGGGCGCGCAAGATACAACTGACGATCAACAAGGAAGTACTCCTGCTCACAGCCTACCGTCGTGACTACCTGCCTCGCATCATGTCCGAAGAGTTTAAGTACTCGGATAGCGGCCTTGCTGATGGCGTCGATGGAACGCAACAGGGGCGCTTTCTTGTCGAGGGCATGCCCATTGAAACCGATAAAGACACTGGGAATGTAAAGCGTCTTGCCGTACTTGCCTTCCATGAGGAATGCAGGACTGGTCGGATCCCAGCCAGTGTAACCTCGGGCTTCAAATGTTGACCGCGTCCCTCCCGAGGGAAAACTCGAGGCGTCAGGCTCGCCTTGAAGCAAATTACTTCCGGTGAACTCGGAAATGACGCCGCCGTCCTGCGTCGGGATCAAAAAGGACTGATGCTTCTCCGCCGTCAGCCCGTGCAATGGATGAAACCAGTGCGAAAAGTGGGTCGCTCCTCGGGCAATCGCCCAGTCTTTCATTGCCGCAGCAATCACGTCGGCTGTGGCAGGATCAAGCTCGGCGCCGGAATCTTGAATCGCGAGCAGGTGTTTATACACCGGTTTCGGCAGAACCTGCCTCATCACTTGGAGTGAAAAGACATTTTGGCCAAACAGCTCAGACGGCTGAAAGGTGTGCGCGCCATTTCGTGCGTGGGATTGCACCGACAGTTGCGATTCGGGGCGAAGAGTCTTGTTCATGTGCTCTTTGGGGAGTTGGGAGATATAATGCTAACTGTGATTCTTCTCGATTGGTTTGGGTTTACCGTCTTCGTCCACTGAAACGAAAACAGCACTTGTCTTGACAACCACCGTGCCGTCTGTACGCACCGCTTCAATCTCAAAGGAGCAGCTTGTGCGTCCAATCCGGGGGTTCAAGCAGTAGAAGTGGATGATGTCACCTTCGCGCACAGGGTGATGAAACTCGAATTCTCCGAATTTCAATGTCACCATAAACCTGGCTCCGGTATGTTCCCGGGCGAATATTGCCGCCGCCTCATCCACCCAGGCCATCATGTTTCCACCAAAAAGAGTCTTGTTCACTCCAAGATTCTGCACGAGGCAAACCTTGGAAGAGACTTTGTAGCGTCCGGGCGTGTCGGTGTGAGTCATTATTTCAGCAAGAACATTTTGCGGTCAAAGCGGTGCTCGCCAGACTGCAGCCGGTAGAAGTATACACCGGAAGGGAGACCAGAAGCATTGAATTCAACGGAGTGCCGTCCGGGCTGCAAGGCGGCGTTCTCAAGCACCTGTTGCTCCAGCCTGCCTTCAATATTAAAGACGAGCAGGCTGACGTTTGCCGCTTGCGGGAGGTCGAATGTAATAAGTGTGCTCGGGTTGAACGGATTCGGATAGTTCTGATGCAGAGCGAATTCCGTGGGCAGCAAAGCGGGGTCAAAAGCCGCGAGATTAGGTGTGCCATTGGCAATCAGTTCAATAGAGTCCGGAGAGCTTGGCGCAGAATGTTGGATGACGAGCCAGCCGCGGACTTCGCCCAATTGGGTCGGAACGACACGAGGATATACCCGCAGCAGCGGACCAGGCTGAATACTGACGGGGCCGCTGAAATTTACACTAAATGGAGCTGACGTTGTCATCGAATTGATGGACAGAGCCACATTTCCTTCGGCACGCAATCCAACCAGAACACTGTCCATCGTGTTTATCGGAACATCGCCAATATTCGCCACTTGGCCTGTGAAAAAGACGATTCCGGATGTAATCGCGGTGGCGGTAATTTCGCAGGATAACGCCGCCCCCGGCCCGTTGTGATGAAAAGTCACTGTGCCAGTCTGTGTTCCAAGCTCTTGCGCATCAAACGACACCATAAATGTTTGATCACTATTGGGCTGAAGACTGACAGGAGCCTGAGGAGTGACGGTGAAGGGTCCTGAGACATCAATAGACGAGATGTTCAGCACTCCTCCGGCAGCAGGATTGGATAGAATCAAGGCACCATCTGCCGGTATGCTCTGCAAAGTCGTGTCAATCCTTAGCGGGCAGCCAAGGAGATAGGGAGTTGCAGGATCGACAGATTCAATGCTTAATCTGTATGGCTGAATAGAGTTGTTCGTTGCACCGGAAACGAGCAACTTCAGGTTTGTAACATTCGACGGGACGTCATAGCGGAACAATTCGTCTCCATTCCCGATTCCGTGATCCGGTGCGGAGATCAAGAAAGTCGTATCAGGTCCGGCATACAGCGAGATGTTCAGGTTTTGGTCGTCATTAGTGTTATATGTGGTGCCTGATTCGCAGGAACCGTCGCCGTTCTGCTCACCTTCAAGATAGATTCGTCCCGCAGGTTCCACCCGAATCGTCAGTGAGCGACCCGACACGACGTTCAGCCTCCACCAGTCAAGGTCCGTATTGTCATCGAGACTAGCCAGATCGACAATTCGTGTCCCGGAAACCAGACCCAAGTCGTAACCAGTGTTATGAGTGTCATTCGGCTCGTAGGGATCACCATAGCCGCGTTGACCGGCAAGAATATCGTCGTGCTGGGGCCCGTCAAAAGCCGGAGTGTAATTGGGCTCCATGAGTTTTGTCGAGTTTATCGGGCATACGTGCTCGATGCCCAACCCATGGCCGTGTTCATGCGCGACAACATTCCGCAGGAAACGGAAATTCAGGGACGGGTTGTTCCAGTCTTCTTCCGCGTCCAGTACCATGTCACCCCGGTTGGGAAAGAAGTTGTAGGCCAGTACACCGCTTCCGCCGTCAATCTCCGTTGATGCAATACGTATGTCACCTCTGACGCCGATAACACCGGGGCTGTTCTGTCCCCACGAGGCTCCATCGTCAGGAGAAAGAACGTAGGTGTTTCCCGTGACTTCGCTCCAGCGATCGAAGACTTGTGCAAAAATCGGCTGCCAGTTGTCGGGCGAACCAAACAGAGAGTTCATGGTTTCAAACAGTACATTCTCGGAACCCTCAATATTCACACCGTCCGGCACAAAACTGTAGGTCAAGGTGACTCCATCGCCCTGGGTGCCCGTTGCTCCGTGAGCGGTGTTGGTCCAACGACCGCCGAGGTTGTAATCCAGGACATCGGTCCGTCCGAGGAGGCGTTCAGTCCATTCGGCCATATACTCGGGGTCAGTTCCTTCGGCAAAGCAGACAGCTAAAGGCTCGTTTCCGCTTGATTCCGAAAAATCTTCCTGCACACTTACGGGGTGCGGCTGTGGGGCAAGTGTCACCACCATGCACACCAGGAGCAGAGCAAACGTGGTGTTCAGTGCAACGCGCATGGTTGATTCCTCTCTAAACTATTGTTTCTTTTTGCCTAATCTTTTGGACCCGGTACCGACCTAAACAGTAATTATACGCACAAGCTTGCCGGAATGCAAGCTACCTGTTAACAAAGTTGAGTCTCAAATGCAGGCCGGGAAATTGCAGACAGTAATCTAACCGGGCACTCGGATAATTGTTGCTTTTCCCGAGTTTTAGCTCTATTATTATGATTCGGGTCCCGAAGCTGCCCGGATATAGTTGTGTAACGTTACGATGAAACAAATGGGTCCACGGATGAAGATTTGTCTGAACCATTTCGCCGCGGCGCTGGTGTTTGCCGCGATTTGTTTGCTTGCTGTACCTAACAACGCGATTTCTCATGATGGCTGTCCACGATGTGGCAAGGCCGCCGATGAGAATTCCCTGTGGGCGCCTGTTGTGTCGTTAGACGGTAAAATCGCCTATACGACGGGATTGGCGCCCAAAATGTATTGTTTCGGGCCGGATACGCCTGAAGACGTCATTGATCGTTTGATGAGCAGGATATACCTTAATCCTGCTTCATATATCAGTAATTCCCGTTGGACATCAACTGCCAGCGGGACTACAGGCGGACAAGGCGATCCCACAGTGCTCACATACAGTTTTGTGCCGGACGGAATCACCGTTCCTGACGATCCGCCGCCGAATGGATTTGGAAACCAGACGAACAACATCCACGCAATGATGACCAGCAAGTTTGGCAGCATCGCGGCAGGCAAAGCGAAGTTTCGACAGGTCTTTGACCGCTGGCAGGCACTAACCGGGCTTACCTACATCGAAGAGACCAATGACGATGGTGCAGCGCTATTCAATTCGCCCGGCCAACTTGGAGTTCGGGGCGATATTCGGTTGTCAGCAGTTCCGATGGATGGTTCCAGCGGTGTTCTAGCCTACAACTATTTTCCCAACACGGGAGATATGGTATTGGATAACGCCGAATCGTGGCAATCGAGCGCAAACGATTACCGCTACTTCCGAAATGTGGCAGCACACGAAGCCGGACATGGTATAGGACTTTCGCATGTTTGTCCGGACGATTGCCAATTCCTGATGGAACCGTTCATTTGCACGGCGTATGACGGTCCGCAGCATGACGATATCCGTGGCGGACAGAGGCAGTACGGAGATTCCGCCGAAACCAATGATACGCCGGGCACGGCAACTCCGTTTGGCAATGTCCCCGACGGAACGACCACTCTTCAGAACATGTCCATTGACGACAATGGTGACCAGGATTACTACGCTTTTACAGTGCCGGTGAACAAGCAGATAACAGTAACGGTAACTCCGGTTGGACAATTCTTTGACCAATGCGCACAGACTTCGCAATGCACATGCTCGGCCGGCGACACGGTCAGGACCACGGATGACGTAAATCTGTCCGTCCGGCTGTACGGAACCAATGGGACAACTGTATTGGCTGAAGCGAGCGGAAACGGCGCCGGGGTGGCAGAGACCATTTCGAATACTTCACTTCCAGGTTCGGGAACCTATTATATCCGAGTCTATCAAGGGACAACAAACGCCATTCAGCTGTATACTTTGAGTTTCACAATAAGCGCCTCAAACGTACCGGCGATAACCTTAACGCAGCCCAATGGCGGTCAGGTTTGGAATGCCGGTACCAATCAGTCCATTACGTGGACTTCACTCAACGTAACGGGCAACGTGAACATTGAAGTGAATCGAAGCTATCCTGCAGGCGCATGGGAATCTGTCGTCGCAAATACAGCGAATGACGGCAGCCATGTTTGGAATGTCACCGGTGCCTCAACGTCATCCACCTGCAGAATTCGCGTCACAAGCATCAATTCTCCATCTGCCACGGATTTCTCGGATAATGATTTCACGATTTTTGTGCCGACGATAACATTGGTTTCGCCGAACGGCGGCGAATCGTTTAACGCGGCGTCCTTTGTGCCCATCAGTTGGACTACAAATGGCGTCACCGGCAATATCACGATCGAATTGAATCGGAATTATCCGGCAGGTGCATGGGAGTTCGTCGCGACCGTCCCAAATGCAGGTGCCAATCAGGTATTGGGTGCTCCGGCGACAACGGCGGCAAGACTGCGGCTCACATCTGTGAATGAACCCGTGGCCGTGGACATTTCCGACGCCAATTTCGAGATCTTCGTCATTAACAACGCACCGGTCGTCAGGCATGACCAGCATGGTGACGTCGAACCCGGAGTGACCACGTTTACGGCTTTGATTACTGATGACGGTGGTCCGATAACAGCGTCTCTCCATCACCGCGTTGCGGGCGGCGGGGCATTTACGTCCCTGAACATGCCAACAACCGGCAATCCCGGCGAGTATTCGGGTTCATTTGTCACTTCGGAGGGAGCGTATGAGTACTTCGTCCGTGCAACTGATGGGGTGAATACAGTAGACACCGATACGTTTGATTTTGATGTCGAAGATTGTCCAGCTGCGATTGTCTTTGATGATGGAACGGCGGAAGGGTACAACTGGGCAAACGAAACTCCATTTGCATGGGCGGTGAAATACACGCCGCCTGCTTATCCCTTCCTGCTGTGCGGATTTCAGGTCGCCGTGGCAAAGTTCGCACCTGACAGCGCGCACTCACCCATACAGGGAAGAGTACTCCTCGCGGACGGCAGCGCGGCCATGCCCGGGACAATCATATTCAGCGAAGTGAGCGGCTCGGTTGGAAACGTCATTGGCGGCTTGCCCGGCGGACAAGTCGCGTGGGCGACAGTTTCCACGCTTGATGCGTTTGGCTCCCCGCTGATTCTTGGTCAGCCTTTTTATGTATCCGTGGACAATCCAATCGGCGGCAAGTATGAAGCCTTCGGACGCGATGATAATACCGCCAGCTTCAATAGCTTCTTCTTTGATGGTTGTGACTCCGTTTGGTACGCTGAGACAGATTTGGTTCCCAATGCGCAAGGCGGGCAACGTATGATTAGATTGCTCGGTGCATCCATACCGGCACCAACGCAGTTAACCATAATAAGCGCTGGAAATGATATCGTTCTGTACTGGACAGGTTCGGGCGCACCGTACTATAGAATTTACTCTGCAACGACGACAGGCGGACCGTTCACAACGCTGGAGGGTTCTACAAGCGCGACGACGTTCACGGACGCAGGAGCAATTACTTCCAATGACGTGAAGTTTTACGTCGTCGTTTCGTCTGCAACGCCATAAACCTCCTTACTGCTTTGCGCGGGGCCAGGCTTTGCCTGGCCCTTTGTTTTTTTTGGATACAGGCATATGACATTTGTGACAAAATTCTATATCATGTATTATTGAAACTGCACTGTATCGTCAATTAGGCGACTTCAGACTAAATTACGCAAATACAGATGTTTAAACTTATTGCGGAGATGGTTTGGAGGATTGCGAGTAGGCGATACGTGCCGCGGAGAGAGGCATAGAAGCTCTTCCTTAACGAAATCCTAATCAATTTTCTGGTCCTGCGGAGGAATGTCCCGATGAAACTCCTGAAATCTTTAATGTTCTTAATTGTACTTGGGCTTTGCATCAAAAGCGCAAATGCACAAGCAATCACGGCCATTCTTGTCTATGAGAATCCGACAATTGGATTGGGTTGCGGCTGCAATCCCGATGGCCGAACTCCGTTCGCGGACGGAACAGTGTCTTGGTGCCTGTTCTGGGATCGCACAGCAAACGGCGCTGATGAAAGCGATGAACTTATTCCAGTCGGAACCGACCCTGGCTATGCGGACTTTTCCTGTCAAGCCTTTAACGGCAACGCATTTTTTGGTGTGCCAGGGAATTTCTTAAGCGATCCAGCCGTCAACATACCGAATGCGCCGGAAGCGCCGGATCAGCCGGTGTATTTTGTAAAAGCTTCCGGTTCCAGCTGTTGCTGGGTTTCTGACACGTTTCGTCTAGCAATTGGTTTGCAGGACGTCGTTTTAACTGACGATATGTGGACATGCGAAAACGTGGCGTGCCCCATAGGAGACGAACCGGATCCCGTGACTAACGTCGAGGTCTCCGATGGCTTGAGCTGCACCGAAGTTACTGTGTCATGGAATCACACGGGAGAGGGGATTACTGGTTTCATACTTTTCCTTTGGGATAGCGAAACGGACGAATGGGTCTTTCAAGCTCAGTTAGCGGATACGTTCCGCAGCCGTCGAATGCCCGTCTGTGCCGATGGTGAGGTTCAGGTCGGTGTTCAGGCTGTAAATGGCTCAGCAGCGGCGGACATTGTTGCCGGTGTGGGCAGAACATTTCTGCGGCACTTCGATCCCGCAAATGAATTTGACCTTGCAGGCTCGGAACTGACAATGCACTTTGTGCGCCCGCCGCAAGGGGATTTGTGTCTTGCCCGCTTGTACTTTGATCTCTACAGCGGTGGTGCGTTTGTTCAGAGGATTTGCGAAGTCACCGATCCGGATATGCTTGATATCTCTACACTCACTTGCACGCTTCCTGCCGCTGTGCCCAACCCGAGCTGTATGGTCGTCATGCATGACAGTTCCACGTCGGATGCTGTCGGGCGGTGTGGACTTACCGATACCATTTCGTTTGAGTACTCGACAGACGCCGACGATGATCCTTTGCTTGCACGTGAATTTGCACTTGAGCAGAACTATCCCAATCCGTTCAACCCGGCGACAAGTATTCAGTTCACGGTTCCAACAGACGGTGTTGTAGAGCTTGCCATCTTCAATTTGATCGGCGAGCGGGTAGCGACATTGGTTTCGGGGTCTGTGAACGCGGGTGTGCACAATGTCAGTTGGAATGCCGCGGATGTGCCGAGCGGAATGTACTTCTACAGGCTTGTGATGGGAAATCAAATTCAGACAAGAAAGATGCTGCTACTGAAGTAGTATTCGTTTACAAGAACGAAAGAGCCCGCTGCGATTTCGCAACGGGCTCTTTTCTTTGCAGAAAAGAATTCAACGAGGGCTTCTTGAACGTCTCATCGGACTTTCCACTTCAAGTTCGGCGTTGTACGTAGAATAGTCAAGCGCGACGTGATGGGCGGGACCTTCATCAAAAGTGAAGTAAAGCACAGTCGACGGGTCGGATTCCCTGAACACTCCCCGTGCAGGCGGCGTGAAATCCTTCGTCCAGAGACAATGATCGCTTATCCGAACATCATCAATCCAACCGTCGAATCCACGGGGCGAGTTATCTTCACCGACGCCGTTGCCAATAAAAAGGGGCTTTTTGGTGATACTTAGCGCCGTATTCGTCGGCACGGCTGTCACCAGTTTTCCATCGACGAAAAACCGCAGGAATCTGCCGTCTGCGGTCACGGCGATATGCTGCCACTCCCAAAGCGAGACAGACTTGGCTTCCGAAAGCTGCCAGCCTGATTCACGATTCGCTCGAAATCCGATTCGGCCTTCATCTGACAGATACAAAGTCAGACTTGAGCCTTCCTGATCAAGAATTCTGCCGCGACCGCCTCCCCCCTGCGTTCTGGGACGAACCCAGACTTCAAACGTGTACTTCGCCGCTAGATTCAAGGATTGAATCCCTGTAACCTGGGTTACTTCAGCTCGTGCGTTTTTGCCGTCGAACTCGAGACAGTAGTCGCTGTTCGCAGCGTTGGCCGTCTGAAGTGCGGCAGCAAGCAGAAAGCAGGCAATGACTTTCATTCCTTTTTGATATCAACTTCGGGCTTAAATTTGGATCGGATAATCGGTCCAAGGTCAGCGATTTTCGCCGCTTCGGCGTAGGGCAGTTTCCTCTCCTCAGCGATCGTTTTGAAGAAACCGTCATCGTCACCTCCGGCAACGACCACGATTTCCGAAGAGTTTTCCGCACCAATTCTATTGAAGGCGTCTGACAAAGCTCCACGACGGTTCTTACCGCCCAAGTGAATCGCCAGGACCGGCAGCTTATTCTCATGCGCCGCCTTGAGCAGTGCAGAGATGCGCGCCGACTCCTCATCAGCACTGACTTTTGCTGCGCCGAGTCCCTTGCTCGAACCGCCCAGCACGATGATTACCGACTTTGCACTCGAGAGATCCTCTGACGTTGCCAGCGGCTTGAATTCGAATGGAATTGTGTCGCGAGTCAGCAGGGTTTTGACCATTTGAGGGTCCGCACTTTGCCCGGCGCTAGTCAAGAGGACCGGAGTTGCGAATTCTGCAGCGTGAGATAATATTGTTACAAGCACGCAGATTGTGACAATAGTGATTGCTTTCATCCAGAACCTCTATCTTAGATTTTTATTTTGGCAAAAGGTACGTCCCGAGCTTACGCTCAAGCAGTTCGCCGTATGAGGGCAAGCCTGAGATGACAATTTGCTTTTCGGGATTCAGGCCGCTGAACGAACTGATCAGTTTTTGCATTCCCGCCAGATGCCTGCCCACGCGCACTTCCAGGGAAATTCCAGAGCTGTCGTATGGTACTCGAGTCATCTCGATTTGCGCGGCCTTCATGTACATCGGATCGTGACCAGTTAGCACTAGTTCCGGTGTTGTCCGGCCCCGGAGCCTCCCTTGGATGACATTGGCAGACTCCATTAACGTTGCAAAACATGATGTATGGTCACCAAGTTCACGGTGAGACAGTCCGTGGTAGTTCGGCGGTGACGGTTCGAGTGCAAAATCCAGTCCTTCCAACTGAAGTTCAAGTACAGCGTTGGCAGCGCAATCCATTGCCCGTTCGTGGGCAACAATGGCATTAATGACCGGGTATTCCAACGATGCTTCATGCAAGTCGATGACCAGATCCACATCCTCCGCCTCGATGAACGTTGCTATAGCATGAGCGATTTGCTCGGTAAACGTACCGCCTTTTCGACCCGGATAGCATCGATTTAAGTTACGACTATCGGCGCCTGAAAGTTCCTGTCCGGATGGGTAATGAACATAGACCTCCGGATCCGGCCATTGATCAAGCGGGTTCGTGTAGCGGCTGCCCATACGGAATGAGCGAAGCCCGTGTTCTGTTGGAACGTCAAATTTCTGGGGATGTGCCTCACCGGGCAAATTGTGTGTAAGAGCGGAACGGTTGGCACGCGGAATAATCAGAGCTCTCCCTTGGAGCACTTCAATATTCTCTAACGCAAGATAGGCGGCGATGTAACTTGCAGGTTCGTCACAATGTGTGCCGCCCAGAATGAGCACAGTCCCGCCCTGTGTGCCGGACTCAAATTCAAAAATTTCGGTATCTGCCCGCGAACCGGCAATCTCCGGACTGTACGCGGACAGTTTCAACGTTGACGTCAACGCGGCTGACGGATAAAGTTGTTCATCCACATGCCCGCGACGAAAACTCATCCCAGTGTATATGGATACGCTGAACACAATGGCCAGGACTATGGCGGCGCGAATCGACGATTTCATTTTAGCAATAGAATTCGCAAGAGCAGAGGAATCAACACCACACCGGCAGATAGTTGCCGTCTCCAGTCGGCGGTCTGAAACAGGTCCTTTGCTACCAACGCAAAGACAAGGCACGAGATTGTCCAATAAGTCCAAAAAAGCATCTATACTCTCACCAGCAAGTTGCCGATATCATTGGCAAAGTAGATGAACGCAATTGAAATCAGTATTGAAATTGCGACAACCCAAATCGAGCGAACCAGAATGCTGTTCGTATTCGATTCTCCGACGACAGGCCCGGCAAGCAGCACGGCCAATCGAGTCGGCGGCATGAAATCACCAACTGACGCAAGCATTGAAAGCGCCGCCGCAACAAGAATGTTATTTCGATCGAGCAGCGCGAGCAAAATGGGCACTCCGAGCACGACACTTGAGCCATACGCAGAGACACCACCAAAGAGCGGCACAAGAATGGCCATTCCGAGAAACAGCTGCCACTCCGGAAGCGCGAGCAAGTTAATCACAATCCAGCCGCGGGCTCCCGTCAAAGTAAGAACTTCGATGAAGGCCCCAATACCCGCCAGCAAAGCAAGGATAGAAAGAGATTGAGTGATTGACCAATTTGCGGCGTCACCGATGTTGACTTTATCACCTGTGAAGAATCCAATTGCGGCGCTGACGAGAAATATCAACGGAATTCCCAAATACGGGATTTCCCCGGGGAACAGTTTCTCACTTAGCAGCAGACCGACCAGGACAATTAACGGAAAGTAGAGTCTCAGACCGTATTCGCGGAACCTCGAGGCCGGCAGGACCGCGAGGGACTTTTGCATATCAAGTTTTCGAAAATACTTGCCTATCAAGAGAAACGCGGTGATCGCCGCCGCGGGTATCGTCAATACAAAAAGAGGCAGGTCAAAACCAATGTAGGGCATGTCTACACCTGCTCCAATGAGCATAGCACAGATATTGACAGGAGGCGCAACCATTCCAAAGAATGCACCGGACGCTATAAACGCGCCCGCAACAGCCGGAGGGGCCCCTGCAGCAAGAATCAGCGGCGCGACCATTGCTCCGGTCGTCAACACACACGGCGCTGTCAGCCCGGTAAACATACCGGGAAACATGACGAAGAGCATGAGCAGCGAAACCAGAACAAACGGATTTCGAGCGAAAGTCTTGACGGTCCAGACGTTCAGAGTACTGAGTGCGCCGGAACGCTCGAAAACTGCCATAAAGAACAGCGAAGTCACCACGATCAACATCGGGTCAAGGTACAGCAATGTGCCCTCAACGATGAAGCGCAGTCCAATTCCGTTCCCCGAAGCAAGACTACCCGCGAGGGCAGACAAAAGCAACGAAACCCCTGTCGGCAACCGCAGCGCAAAAACTCCAGTGCACAGCACCAGAACCATCACGAGCAGTGACAGACCTTCGCTCAAATTCACTCCGTGAAGTATACTGAAGAAGTCCCGTGACGAGGCAGCGGCGACGGGTCCACAGGTATTCCTGCTTGTTTCGCCAATTCCTCCACGTGCAGCAGATTCAGGACCGGTACACCGCTGAAAAGGAAGTCGAAGACGATACCGCCGGACGTCTGTGAAACGTTTCGCTCCCAGTCATTGCTTTCGGGGCTAATCAAGCCTCCGGGCAACTCCCTGCCTTCCGGACCTGTGCCAAGCATGAGGTGATTCCCCCCGACATTGATCAGCATTGAATATCCGCGAGGATCGCCGAGCAGATCAAGCCGTTCTTGATATTGTGCCCGTTTGTTTCCCGCGTCCAATAGCGGATAGTCGAGCAACGCACACTTCTTTCGCAACTGGTTGAGGGTTTCCTCGGACAATCCCCCGCCGACATCTCCCGTGCCACCCAATGTAACGAGGTCGCTGCGGCGGGATAGGATTCCATCGCGAACAAGAATGTCCTCCATATCTATCCATGTCATATCAAGCTGATTCGCGCCGTAACTAGATGCGCCAAGGCTCGCAACTCGAAAAGAGGGAATGTTCAATTGCTCAAGAGCGCAGACGAGAGCAAGATTGAGTCCGGGAAGCGAGCCGGTCATGGTGACAAGCACTGAGTCGTTTTCATCCAGTCCTTGCTCACTTAACAATCGAACGAGGTAAGCCGCGAAATCAGGATTCGTCGCAGTTCTCTTGGCCGTGAGATAACCGACGGTTGTTGTAAGCGGCGTGTATTCGTCGCCCACCATACCCGTCCGGTTGACATCAAGCTTCTCGTTTGTCAGACCTAGACGTGACTTTATCAAGTAGATCTTTCGCTCAGCCTTGTGCATTTGCTGAGCTGCTGCGATCATCTTGTCATGGTATTGATGCCATTCAGCCGCACAGGTTGACATGTACCCCAGCGACAAAGCAAGAAGTACGGCGGAAAAGTACACAGGAGTTTTCATATTCGGTCAGTTTCCGTCTGCCGCTCCGTCGCGTCTTGGGTCAGAACTGCCTATCATAGTTGCGTCTGTCGGGGGGAAATGAACAGCCTGAACACCGCCGAAGTAGTTGCTGATCGGCTCCGTTGCGTAGGGCTTCCATCCTTTCGAAGCGAGGGAGTCAAGTGTCGATTGCGGAAGGCGGGTCTCGTAGACAAGATTGACACCGGCTGGGAAGAACCTCGGAAGGTCCAGAGCTTCATTTAGCGGCAACTCAAACTCCAGAACCGCAAGGATAACTTGAACCAACGCAGCCGGAATGCGTGGACCTCCGGGAGTTCCGATCAGCAGGACCGGCTTGCCGTTCTTGAATACCATCGTCGGTGCCATGCTCGATACGGGACGACGGGCCGGCGAAATCGGATTGACACTGGTCGTGTCACTGTTAAAATCGGCGCAATGATTATTCAATAGAAGACCCAATTCCGGAACAATAACGCCCGATCCAAAGAAGTAGTTGATGGATTGCGTCATGGAAACGAGATTCCCGAATTGATCTGCAACGACCAGATGAGTCGTGTTGCCCGGACCAAACGCGCGCAGCGAATCCATTGGAGTCATGCGTGCGGGAACAGAATCGGACCGCATGGAATCGCGGACTGCGTTGAGATAGTCAGACGACAAAAGAGCAGCCACCGGAACGGCAGCAAAATCAGGGTCACCAATCCATGCTGCGCCGTCGGTTCGAGCCTGCCTGATTGCAGTTGCGACGGTGTGAATATATTCTGGAGTGAGCAGACCCATTGACTTTATGTCAAATGCTTCAAGTAGCTTCAGAGTCTCGAGCATAATCAAACCGCCACCGGCAGGAGGAGATGTTGTGACTATCTCCCAGTCGCGATATCTCAAGCGAAGCGGTTCACGTTCCACCGGAGAATAGCTATTCAAGTCCGTCTCTGTAAGCTGGCCGCCATGAGAACGAGCGGCTTTGACCAAATAAGTTGAGTAGGGTGGAAAATAGAGATTCTCAAGTCTCGTCTTGGACAGGAAGTTCAGAAGCTCTGACAATCTGGGTTGCTTTATACGAAATCCAGCTGCCGGTGGAAGTCCTGCCTCAAGAAATGTGTTTGATAGAAGCGAATCCTTGTTCAGATCTTCGACGTAGTCAAATATTATTGCGGCTTGCTTCTCAGAAATCTCGTAACCTGTGTCGGCGATAGCGACCGCGTCGACGAATAATTCCGGAAGTGTCCGAGTTCCGAAACGGCGATGCAATTGCTGCCACCCTGCAGGAGCGCCTGGAACGAGGACGGATGATCCGCCTGCCCGCTGAGTGAGCTTCAAAGTGTCTTCAGTTTGAAAGTACACTGCTCGGTTCATGCGCTTGGGGGCTCGTTCACGGTAATCCAGCATGTACACCGAGTCAACGGACTTATCGTAGTAGAGAGCGAATCCTCCTCCGCCCAAGCCGCTGGCGTGAGGTTCCACCACATTCAGGACAGCGAGAGCTGCAAGTGCGGCATCCATCGCGTTGCCACCAGAGGCCAAAGCTTTCCGACCAGCGGCTGCGGCCAAGGGATGCGCACAAACAACAATTCCGGAATCAAAGACCGCAGGGACAGCCCGGACAAATGTTGTGTCAATCGGCGCAGGTTGGAGAGGCGTATCGGAGACGAGTGGCTTCGTTGAGGTACAAGCAGTAATGATCAAAAGCACACACAGTACTGTACCAAGAACATGGCTACTGAAACGATGTGTTGCAGAGGCTAAGTTGAGATTTCTCATAGAACTTAAATGAACAAAAATCATTGGCTAAAGTCAAGGAAACAACATTTCTTTCTATTTATGGGGTAACTGGACTCGTAGTCGTCACCGAATCTCCTTCGTTGTATTCTGTTTTTCTAAGATTTTGAAAATTATAAAAATAGACGTGGGCGACACTTGGCCGCCCACGTTTGAATAATCGTTGTTTGCACTCAGGTTTAGCTACATCCGCTGGTTGAACCGCAGGTCGTACACTTCAAGCATGTACCATTGCGCACCATCGTGAAGCTGCCGCACTCTGAACATGCGTCTCCTTCATAGCCCTGACGGCGAGCGAGTTCGATAAGCTGCGACTTCTGGCTTCCATTTACACGCCCGTTTGCTGTTCCGACTTCCGCATAGGAGGCCGGGGATGTTTGAGTTTGTGCACGAGGTTCTGCAATTTGAGCAGCAGCAGAAGTCGAAGTTGTTGGGAACGAGTCGATTTCTTCTTCACGGTCAGCTTTCTCCTCGATTGTGTCGTGTGCGATCGGGACAACCGCCGCTTCGCTGTCCAAGCGCTTCGCGCCGTTAATTGCGTCGCTGCGGGAAGTTTCGGTATGGGCATCCACAACATGTGCCAAATCGTGACGATCAAGATAGGAAATGGCCAGCTCACGGAACACGTAGTCAATTACAGACGTCGCATACTTAATATGATCGTTTCCACCCACCGGACCGTTTGGTTCAAACCGGGTAAACACAAAAGCGTCGACGTATTCATCAAGAGGAACGCCGTGCTGCAGACCCAGGCTGACTGCAATCGCGAAACAGTTCATCAGGCTGCGAAACGATGCACCCTCCTTATGCATGTCGAGGAAAATTTCACCCAGCGAGCCGTCCTCGTAGTCGCCGGTTCGCAAGTATATCTTGTGTCCGCCGATGCGCGCCTTTTGAGTGTATCCCCTGCGGCGATCGGGAAGTCGACGACGGCGCGTTTCGTAGATTATGCGTTCGACTGCTTGTCCGACGTGCCCATGTTCAAACTGGGCACCCTCTTCCAGCCCGAGTGACGCAATGCCGAAATCGTCCGCCGTAGAGTTGAGCGGCTGAGACAATTTTGATCCGTCGCGATACAGGGCAACGGCTTTGAGCATCATCCGCCAACTTTGGTAATACGCATCCTTTATGTTCTCCACGGATGCGTGGCGGGGAAGGTTTATGGTCTTGGAAATTGCGCCACTGATGAAAGGCTGTGCGGCGGCCATCATCTTCAAATGCGCAAGCGGCTGTATGTAGCGTTGTCCATACGCTCCGCACTGATTGGCACAGTCGAAAACCGGCAAGTGCTCGGGCTTCACATGTGGAGCGCCTTCAATTGTCATACGACCGCAAATATGGTCATTTGCAAGTCGAATCTGCTCTCTGTTGAATCCGAGAGCGATCAGTAAATCACCGCCGGCATTTCCGAGAACTTCATCGGAAATTTTTAATCTATCACGGACGATGTCCTGACCCACGACCCAAGGCGTTACCGCGAAACTAACGCTGAATGCGCCTTTGAGCTGTGTTTCAATGCGGTCGAGAGCGTCTTCGGGCAGCCCTTTCGCTCTGAGAGTATCCCGATTTATGTGCGGCGCCCCGTCAAGCGTGCTCGTTCCGGAAACGTACTGAGTGATCTGCCTAATCTGACCTTCGGCATATCCCAGGTTTTCGAGCGCAATCGGGACGCTGCTGTTTATGATCCGGAAGTAACCACCGCCGGCCAATTTCTTGTACTTCACAAGAGCGAAGTCAGGTTCGATACCGGTGGTATCGCAGTCCATTACTAGTCCTATGGTACCGGTCGGCGCAATTACCGTTGCTTGTGCATTGCGATAGCCATTCTGAACACCCATTGCCAGCGCTTCATCCCAGACATCACGGGCGGAATCGGCAAGATAATCAGGGCAATGCGCAACGTCCAGGGGCTGAGGCGGAACGGTCAGACCTTCATAACCATCCAGAGTGCCGCCGTAGGCCGCGCGTCTGTGATTGCGAATGACTCTGAGCATCTGCTCATGATTACGACTGTAAGCCGGGAAGGCCCCCAATTGTCCGGCCATTTCTGCAGACGTGCGATAAGACTCTCCCGTGAGAATTGCTGTAAGCGCCGCACACCATGCCCGCGCTTCCGCGCTATCGTAAGCCAGACCCATGACCATGGCAAGCGTGCCCAGATTCGCATAGCCAAGCCCCAGCGTGCGATACTCATATGACCTGCGCGCGATATTCTGCGAGGGAAACTGCGCCATTTCAACCGAAATGTCAAGCACAACGGTCCACAGCCGGATTGCATGACGGTACGAATCAACGTCATACAAGTTCTTTGACGTGTCGATGAATTTCATCAAGTTCAGGCTGGCCAAGTTGCAGGCTGTGTCGTCAAGGAACATATACTCAGAACACGGATTGCTGGCATCAATTCTCCCATCCAGCGGGCACGTGTTCCATTCGTTAATCGTTGTATCGTACTGAATTCCGGGATCCGCGCTTGCCCATGCGGCCTCGGCGATTTCGTTCCAGAGGTCGCGCGCCCGGAGGGTTTTGGTTACACGACCGTCCGTACGCGCCTTGAGCTCCCATTTGTCATCGCGCTCAACCGCCTTCATGAACTTGTTGTTCAGGCGAACTGAGTTGTTGGAGTTCTGGCCGCTGACCGTCTGGTACGCCGCATTATTCCAGTCGGTATCATACGTATCGATCCGCATCTCAGTGTAGCCCTGCGACGCGAATTGCAGCGTGCGATGTATATAGGGATCCGGAATGAAATCGCGCCGAGCACGAAGAATCGCATTGCGAAGCTTGGCATTCAATTTCGGGTTCAAACGGGAGTCCGTCGGAACGCTTAGATCGTGGGCAGCGCTCAATATTTCATTCAAACGCGCCTCGCAGATCCTTGAACCGGCAACGAGAGCGGCGACTTTCTGTTCTTCGACCACCTTCCAATGAACGAACTCTTCAATGTCAGGGTGGTCGGCATCGAGACAGACCATTTTCGCCGCCCGGCGAGTGGTTCCGCCGGATTTGATGGCTCCCGCAGCCCTGTCCCCTATTTTCAGAAAGCTCATCAGGCCGCTTGAAACTCCGCCGCCGGAAAGGCCTTCTTCCTCACCACGGACTTTGGAGAAATTCGTGCCGGTGCCTGAGCCGTATTTGAAAAGCCGGGCTTCTCGTACCCAAAGGTCCATGATGCCGCCCTCATTGACCAGATCGTCATCAACTGACTGGATAAAGCAGGCGTGCGGTTGGGGCCGCTCGTAGGCGTTTCTGGACCTCTCCAATTCATTTGTCTTTGGGTTGACAAAGTAATGCCCCTGCGACCGGCCCTCAATTGAATAAGCCCAATACAACCCTGTATTGAACCATTGCGGGCTGTTCGGCGCGCAGATCTGGGCGGCGAGCATATATTGGAGTTCATCGAAAAACACGCGAGCATCATGTTCGCTATCAAAGTATCCCGACTGCCAACCCCAATAGGTCCAGCAGCCTGCCAGCCGACGGAAGACCTGTCGAGAATCGCGTTCTCCGCCAAAGCGGGACGGCTCGGGCATTTTGTCCAGAACAGACCAGTCCGGCTCGTGACGAAGCAACCATTCCGGGACACCCTGCTCCCAAACCGGCCGGGAGGCCATTGGTACGCCCGCTTTGCGCAGATATTTCTGGGCGAGCACATCAACGGCCACCTGCGACCAGCTTTCGGGCGCGTAAATGTCCCTTGCTTCGAACAGGACTTTTCCCTCTGGCGACGTCAGCTTGGACGCCCAGGTTGTGAAGCGCAAGTCTGCATAGACATCCTGGCCTTCACGTGTATAGTGGCGAGTGAATTTCAAAACCTGCTCCCTGGTACTAATTTGGATTCCCTGTCAAACAACTCCCATCACACCCAAGTACCATCGACACATGCCTCTTCATCCATCTCATTATACCGTATCTACACATCTAGAACTAAAATACCACAACATCTGGTGGTGCGTTGTTGGGGCGGTAATATAGCGGGGTCGGTGCCGGTAGTCAAGTGACTATACATTCATTTTGAAGAATTTATCCACATTTCAAATGTAAATAATCCAAGAGTTTCCCAATTTGAATGAGTATAAACAATGAGATAACAATGAGGAGTCGGTAAAATGAGGCTTTTCTGTCGTTTGCACGAATTCAAGAATTAAAATGTTGCAGAATAAGAGCTTGTTGTACATGCGAGCAGGCCTCTTCCGTCAAGTTAGATTTCCATATGGCCTCTCAAATATACGCACATTTGTCCAAATGTGCAACAACTCAATGATGAAAAATTAGAAAGTCCCTGCCTCCAACTAACAACAAAATCCCTGTTTTGGGCTTGACATTGGGATTCCCATCTGCTATATTTTGAGGCTTACGCCGAAATGGCACAACACCAAATTTTCGACAGATTTATGGCATTTCAGAAACCTCGCCAAAGAAACAGCAGCAACAGTGCGACCCGTATCCGGACAGGCATGGCCCGTAAGCCGTCCTATTTGGAAGAGCACGGGATAAAGCACATTGATTATAAAGATATCAAGCTGCTGCAAAGATTTATCGGCGCAAACGGACGTATCCTGCCTCGCCGCCTTACCCGCCTTGACCGACAAGAACAACGGCTGATGACTTTGGCAATTAAGCGCGCGCGCCACATTGCCTTGCTGCCGTTTGTCCAAGAGGCCGAAGCATTCTAAACCCAGGCCTTAGCGCCGCCCAACTGAGAATAGAACATGTCACGAGTTTGCCCGATTACTGGACGAGGTCGCCACAAGGCACACAACGTCAGCCACGCGAACAATAAATCGCGGAAGTGGCAATATCCGAATCTCCGCACAAAGCGATTCTTTGATGAAGCGACCGGCACGTGGGTACGGGTACGGGTTTCCGCACGCGGGTTGAAGACGCTTACCAAGAACGGCTTGCCGACGGAATGGCGTAAGCAGATCGAGTTGCACAACGCCCTGCATTCACACGATCATAGCCACGCATAGGGAGTTTTCACATGGCAAAGAAAGCAAAAGAAGGCCGTATCATCGTTACCCTGGAATGCACGGAATCCCGCGGTCAGGGGTTAACGCCAAGCCGTTACAGCACGATGAAGAATCGTAAGAATACTCCTGACAGGCTTGAGCTGATGAAGTACAATCCGAATCTTCGGAAGATGACTCTGCACCGCGAAGTTCGGTAGTCCGGTTTACGAACTCGAATTCAGCATGCTTGCAAACACCTTGAGGGGCCGACAGTTGTTGGCCCTTTTCTATTGCCCGGAGCGTTAGATGCATAAATCTCCACTTCTGATCAGAGCGGTACTTCTCACTTTGATTACGGGTTCAATACTGACCGCAGTGAGCCTCTTCGTCTTCCAGAAGACGGTCACTTCACGAGTGCTTAAAACGGTCGGAGAGGAACTTGTTACCAGCCAGCGTGTGGTAAGGCAATTGCTCGATCAACAGCAGGAATTCCTGCATGCCGTGGCGGTCAATCATGCGGAATACCTGTCTATCGCAAACTTGCGGCACCCGGGCGAAAGCTCAGAGGAATGGGGTCAGACCTATCTTGACCTGGCCATGCTTGACTTGATTCAGATTGAAGACAGCACAGGCAACGTCTTGATGCGCGCTATTCGAAGCGGTGAAGACACCGAGTCCGATTCGGTATTCTTCAGATTGACCGGACTTCGATTCCAACACGACGACATGTACCTTTACCAGGTCGCATCAGCTGTTCTGCCGCAGGACAGAGCCAAGCGTGTGTTTGTCGGGAAGCGGCTTGATGCTCGCTGGCTCGAGGGTTTGTCCGATATTACGCGAAGCAAAATGGCGGTTTTCACAGGCAAGGAATTCCTGTTTGTAAGTTTGGATTCGAGTTTTGTGAAGCCGTTGATGACCTCGCTGCCGTGGGACATGGCGGCAGCAGTCCGACCCTTGGAAATGACGATCGCTGATCAGGAGATGCTTGTCATGTGTGAAGGTCTTCCCGGCGGCCCGTCTCCGGACTTGTGTGTTCTGCTTGTTCGCGATTTAGCTCCGGAATTGGATATTCTCGATGAAATCGAGTCAAGTGTCGGAGCACTCGCGGGAATCATCGTGCTACTCATGACCGTGCTTGCAGGGTTAGGAGTCGCGAATGTCGTTAAGCGTGTAAGAGCGCTGGACCTGGCCGCAGCCGCGCTGGAGAGCGAAGAGGATGACCCTCCGCTTCGAAACTTCGGGAATGATGAGGTTGGCAGCCTTACCAAGCGATTTGAAACAATGCGAAGCAGTCTCAAGGAACGGCAACAGGAACTGGCGGCACTTAATTTGAAGCTTGCCGAGCAGATGTCGGAGTTGCAGCAAACTCAAAGGCAGCTGATTCAATCCGAGAAATTCAGTACTGTCGGAAGACTCTCTGCTCAGCTTTCTCATGAGCTGAACAATCCAATTTGCAACATTCAGAACTGCGTTGAGGTTCTGGGCAGATCGCGTGTGAAAGAAGACGAAGCGATGGAGTATGTCCAGCTTATCCGTGATGAGGTTGGCAGGATGGCAAAACTTACACGACAGTTGCTGGACTTTCACAGACCGGCAAAAGAGGAGTTTCGGCGCGAAGACCTGCATACTGTCATTGAAAGCGTATTGCGAGTGTCTGCTTCTCAGCTTTCCAGCAGGCGAATCACAGTTCTTCGCAACTTCGGCGCGGATTCGCCGCAGGCTTGGATCGATGCCGATCAAATCAAACAGGTCGTGCTAAATCTGCTACTGAACTCGATGGATGCTATGCCAAACGGCGGCAAAATAGAGGTCTCGACACGGGGCGAAAACGAGCACATTGTGCTGCAGCTTGCTGACTCAGGAATCGGTATGGACGAGGGGACTCGCGAGAAAATCTTCGACGCTTTCTTCACGACCAAATCAGAAGTCGCGGGCGTGGGGCTAGGTCTGTTCGTATGCTATCGAATAATCAGGCAGCACGGCGGATTCATTGAAGTCGAATCTACTCCCGGACAGGGCTCCACTTTTATCATCAAACTGCCTGTGCGGCCTGCGCATATTGTAAATGAGGAATGATGTCATGAAACGACCAATGAAAATCCTTCTGGTCGACGATGATCTCGCCTTTCGCAAGTCCACGTCGAAACTGCTCGAAGACGAGTTCGGCACGATTGAAACGGCGGTAAACGGCGAAGCAGCGCTTGCCCGATTTGCTGAGATCAGATTTGACGGCGTGCTCTGTGACTTGGTCATGCAGGGAATGAGCGGCCTGGAACTGCTGCAGAAACTGAAAGACATTGACCCTCGCGTTCCAATCATAATGGTGACCGGACACGGTTCGATAGACTCGGCAATTCAAGCGATGAAAGCCGGTGCCATTGACTACGTTACGAAGCCGTTCAGCGCTGACGAACTGCGCCTCAAGTTACGCAGGGCGATAGAACAGGAGCGACAACGAACTGAACTCGAACTTTTACAGAATTCATTAGCCGCGAGTGCGAGTTTCCATGATATGCTCGGCAGGAGCCGTACCATGGAAGACGTTTTTATTCTTGCAAGAAAAGTCGCAGCCAGCGACGTGACAGTTCTGATTCTTGGAGAAACCGGTACCGGAAAGAGTCTGCTGGCACAAGCGATTCATGCGAATTCCCCGAGATCGAGGGCTCCATTCGTAAGCGTAAATTGCGCAGCGCTGACGCCCACTCTCCTTGAAAGCGAGTTGTTTGGCCACGAGAAGGGTGCATTCACCGGCGCAATTGAACGCCGTATCGGACGGTTTGAGCTTGCGGACAGCGGAACATTGTTCCTTGATGAAATCGGAGAGCTCACTACTGAATTGCAGACGAAACTTCTCGACGTAGTCCAAACCCGAAAATTCCAACGGGTTGGAGGATCTCAGACCATAAGCGTGGACGTGCGATTGATTACTGCGACGAATCACGACCTCGTCAACCAAGTAAAGTCCGGCAGATTTCGCGAGGATTTGTTTTATCGGTTAAATGTTGTACCGATCACTATACCGCCGCTCAGAGTCCGCACAGAAGACATTGAACTCCTGTCAGTTCACTTTCTGACTGAAGTAACCAGGAGACTTGGCAAACCGGGCATGCGGTTCGGCCCGGAGGCGTGGCGTACCATCCTCGGCCATCAGTGGCCGGGTAACATCCGCGAGCTTCAAAACGCCATTGAACGAGCCGCTGTCTTATCAGACACTGACGAAGTTTCCAAGATCGAAATTATGCAAGCCCCAATGGCATCTCCGATCCCGGCACTTACCGCCAATAAACCGTTGCGTGAGGTTCTGCGAGAGGAGACAGAGCGAATTGAAAGACAATACCTTTGCGCATTGCTTGCCCGTTACTCGGGTAGTGTCTCAAAGACCGCTGAACATGCCGGGATTGACCGGAGGACGGTCTTTGAGAAGATGAAACTGTACGATTTGAAAAAGGAAGATTTCAAATGAGAGGTTAATGCGGGAGAGTCAGTTCCGATTGGGAACTCAGACTCACATTTAGCTTGAGACTTCTGACATTCTTTACTTTATAAATGCTTGTTAATACTGTTTCAAGATTGATGGATCGTTGTGGCACAGCTCTTGTTATCATGGCTTTTGTAAAATCGAAGCTGCTGATGGCCAAGTGCTGGCGCGAGACTTGACGCCGTCAATTAAATAGCAGCATCGTCTGCCAGCGGAGGTTGCGTTTCCCCAGGCTGTCCTTCGCTGACGTTTTCAATGAAATCCCCCGACACAATAGTGCCGGGGGATTTTCTGCATGGTTTGGCCCGATGTCCAATCATCGGCATCACTCTTATGATGCGATAAATGTCAATTCTTTGCGGCGCGCACTACTTCATGCCGGTAATCCGTCTGCGGAGGCAGGAAGTTTACGGTCGTGCCTGATATCGAGAACCGTGTGATCTCCTTCATCTGTTCATCGGGCGCGATCGAGGTGTTGAATGTACGGGTTACACCGCGCACCACTGTCCGAACGTTAATGGATTGGCTCCCCAAGTCATTTCCACAGTCTGAGAACCAATCTACCGCAACAATGTACTGCCCAGCCGGCGGTGTGGTTGTCCAATAGATATTCTCGGGTCTTCCGTTCTCATAGTTTCCGCACAAGTTGTCCCGATCGAGCTGGCCGCCGGAAGATGTCACGTTTGGAGCCTGCCCATTGCCGTAATAGCACCACTCTTCATTCGGATCCTGTACCCAGAGATCCAGGTCAAGTGAATTCTCGTTGTACCATGTCAAAGTCACTTGAATGTCTCCGGTACCCACTGAAGATGTGGGCTCTGGTATGCAACCGCACCGTCCCGGATCGGCTGTGACAAAGTCTCCAGAGGAGAGTTCGGCACAGTCCGGCGAGCTGTAGTGCCATGCATTAGAAATTGTGATGGGTTCTGTGATACGATGGGAGTATTCTCCGGGATTAATGCTGCTCTCCCGCTGCAAACAGAAAGTATAGGTTCCCTGCGGCAAATACCAATTCCCGGAATGCGTCCATCCGATAGTGCCAAATGGCGCATACAGAACTCCCTGTCCTGCTTCCGGAATCCACTCGGTTTGGGCCGGATATTCAAGCTGATAGGTCTCGACACAAATGTAGAGCCAGGAACTACCGGTGTTCGTAACGTGAACACACCCGGATGCATCATCCTCAATCTGCCGACTGGAAATGAACCAGGGTGAGAGTGTATAGGTTTGCGCCTTGACCGTTCTTGTCGCCGGATCGTACTCCGAGCTGAAGTACTCTGGAATGCCAGTAGTCGGGTTTCTTCTCCAAAGGCTTAGCTCGCCCGGATCTCCGTCGCCCGGGACAGGGACGGCAACTTCGACCGGTCGTGCGAAAGTGAACCCTTCCGGTCCAAACTGGTAGATGTCGGAGACGACGTTTTCTCCGCTCGGCGGAGTAACATTTATGCTGTTATTCTTCTCAATCGAGAACACCATGGCGCCCGGATTGCCATTCTCGAGTGGGGGCACGGCGCCAATCGGCACAACAATTCGCGCGCCCAATTCCGTTTCAATAGTTCCTGACGTAGTTGTTGTGACCGTTCCGCTCGCATTGTCTTCAGTCTGGGCCGGTTCGGGAGTGTCGTTGTCATCTTCTGGGCAGCCGAGCCAAAGGACGGCCGCTACCATGAGAACCGCGATAAATAACTTGTTCCGCATGCAGCACCTCATGCAATTTTTTGATGGTCGTTTTACACTATCAGTGTAGATCAGCAATTTAGCGCAAACTGACCGAATTGCAAGCGGTCGTTTAGTGAGGTTTGAATGTCAAATCCGCTCACATATTGACTTTGCATGCTTTTTGAGAAGAATGCTGTCTCCTCAGATTGAACACGGAATGCGTGTTTGTCACATAGCAGTTTGAATTTGCATTAACGTGAATTGACCCGTTTGATGCGCGCAAAACAAGTAAAGGGCGGCACAGGCCGCCCTTTACACAACATCGATGCACTTCGACTATTTCAACGGACCTGTAGGCCGCTTAATCGGGAAGTCAGGACGCGGCACATCGTTCCGAGGATCTTCCTTGATTTTCTGGCGGCACCACTTTATCGCATAATCGAGCTGATCGTCGATTCCTTTGATCTGGTTCTTGACTACCTGGTCAACCTCCACATCAGGAGTCACGCCAGGACCTTCGATCAACCACTTTCCATCCTCACCCCAACCCGTGAATTCCGGCTGAGTCGCGGCACCGCCGTCCACGAAGGGCTTGCCGCCGCGAATACCGACCCATCCGCCCCATGTCCGTTTGCCAACCAGAGGACCCAGTTCCAAGCGCTTCCAGCCCTCTGAGAAAGTCTCACCATCTGAACCGGTCTGTTCATCACAGAGAGCAATCATATGCCCTTGGAATTGCGACCATGGATCATGATCCTGTGAGCCGTTCCGTGCTATGCCCCAAGTCCAGATTTCGCGATCAAGCTGAGTCAGAATCCACCGGGCAATATTGCCGCCACCGTTGTTTCTGACATCGAAGATAAACGCCTTTTTACCGCCGTACACCTGCGGGTAGTATTCACGCATGAATTGCTCCATTCCCGCACCGCCCATGTCCGAGAGATGCAGGTAAGCAATGTCGTCACCGCCATTCTTCCTGACGTATTCCATGCGGCTTTCCACCCACTCCCAGTAACGAAGATCACCTTCGTCGCTCAGCGTCTTAACAACAAACTCCCGTGCTCCGTCAAGCGACGGCTTGTCATTTACTGAGACCATGACCAGCTTGCCTGACTTATTAGCCAGAAGTTCGAGATAGTTGGGCACAGAGTTTACCGGTTTCCGGTCAATCGCGACCAAGTACTCGCCTGCCTTAACGTTCAGTCCAACGGCAGAAAGCGGGCTTGTACGCTTGCTATCCCACGGATCGGGAGCAAGAATCCTGTCAATGCGGTAAAATCCATCGTTCGTGCGTGTCACGTCAATTCCGAGCAAGCCAACTCCGATGCTCTTGGAGCGTTCTCTGTCACCGCCGAAAATGTATGCGTGACCTGCGTTGAGTTCACCAAAGAGCTGTCCAAGGATATCATTCAGCTCGTCACGTGTTGTAATCCTGTCGATGAGTTTCGCATACCGCTCGCCTTCCTTCTTCCAATCTATGCCGTGCAAGTTCGGGTCATAGAAAAAGTCGCGCTGATTGCGCCAGGCTTCCCAATAGATTTGCCGCCACTCTGATCGAGGATCAATGTCGTGTGTCCACTCATCAAGCTTCAGACCCTTGTCCTTGTCGTCTTTATCAGGTTCGGGCAATTCGGTGTCACCCGCGCTAATAATTGAAAACCCGTCTTTCGTGCGAATAGCCATCTTCTTGCGATCAAGAGAAAACATGTATCCTCGCGCGCCATCGGCGACGGTATGGTCCTTCTTTTTCTTGATGTCGTAGCAATGCAATGCAATTCCTGGGTCGTCATCGCCGTGGTTTTCATTTTTCCAACCGCGAGCATCCATTGCAAAATAATAGATCTTGCCGTCAACTGCGCCAAGACCACCGTAGCGGCCAGCTTTCACGGGTATCAGTACGATGCGATCGACAAGCCCATCCCAGTCGATTTTCACCTCGACCTTCTTGTCCTCTTTGTCATCATCCTTCTTGTCCCCCTTCTTATCCTTCTTATCCTTTTCATCTTCTTCGTCGTCCTTCTTGTCACCGTCCTTCTTGCCTGCGGACTCAATCGTATTGTCTTCAAAGAGATAGGGACTCTTTGTGTCTTTCGTCAATGCAAGTCCAAAAAGTTGACTTGTATTTAGAGTGATAAAAGACCAATCGTTCTCTCCATTAAAGGCGTTGTGATGGCGACGCGACGAAAAGTACAGCCATTTTCCTTCCGGATCCCACGAGGGCGATCCGCTGTCAAACATCGGGTCAGTAACCAGATGCGACTTCTTTTCCTTCATATCGTAAATCTTGACGCCGCCAAACTTGTTTGGCAGAGTGACAGCGTATGCAATGAATCTTGAATCAGGTGACCAGTCATACGAATAGATTTCCCAATCCGATGAATCTACAACAGATGTCGCGCCGGTTTTCAGATTAATGAGCGCAAGAGTCCGATCCTTGTTTCCGCAAACGCCCCACTCACCGTCAGGTGACATTTCAATGCCGAAGTTGTAGGTCGACGGTCCCGGGCCTACTTTGCGCGGCTTTCCTTTGCTGTCAGCCGGAAATGCCCACAAGGTTTGCTCACCTTCGCGATCCGTCCACGCAAAGATCTCCTTTCCATCCTTGCTGTAAAACGGCGCGCGTTCACGCTCTCCCGGAGAGTCAGTTGCCTGCAGCACAACGCCTCGGCGCTCAGTGGACGCGGTAAACAGCTCGCCTCGTGCACCTAGCACAATGCGGTTTCCATCGGGCGAAAGTCCGTAATCATTCGTATAGTCGTCCGGCGAAATGAACCTGTCTCGAGAAAGCAATCGCTCACTTGGCATGGTCACATCGATTTTCCGGGTTTGACCAGCGGCAATGTCGTAGACATAAATGTCCGCGCCAACCGTGTAGCAAATCTTGCCGTCAGAAAGACTCGGCCAGCGCGCGTCATACTCACGGTGTTCTGTGAGTCTTGTCAGACCGGTGCCGTCAGGATTCATGCACCAGAGATTGTCGCGGTCATCTTCGTTGCGTACAAAGAAAATCTTGCCATCAAACCACATAGGAGTGGCGTCATTGCCTTCCCATGTGGTAATCTTCTTGTAATCCTGTGCCTTTGTACTTCCTACGTAGATGTCTTCCGCCCAGCCTCCCTTGTAACGCTTCCAGGTGCGTGTACCAAGGGAAAACCGAGTATAGGCAATACGGTCGCCGCCAGGTTCGAACGTGACGTGTGCGATTTCGGGAATATCCATCTTGACCGGCCATTCACCTTCAGTATTGACGATGAACATCTGCCAGTAGCCGGCTCCGTTGTCAGCCCAGTTCCGATAGGCCACTTTTCCATCATTGGTCCACGCTGCAACATAGTCTGCGGACGGATGGTAAGTAAGGCGGCGCGGCTCCCCGCCCTCCGGAGAGATTAGATAGACATCAATATTACCGTCGTAATTGCCGCTGAAGGCAATCCATTTCCCGTCCGGGGAGAACATGGCAAATCGTTCCTCACCGGCGGCTGAAGTCAACCGGCGGGCATTACCTCCGCTGAGCGGAGCGACCCACAAATCATTGTCGGCAATAAAGGCGACGTGATTGCCGTGAGCAGTTGGCCAGCGATAGTATCCGTCTTCAGTCGAGGCAATTGCGCTGGTCAGACCCAAAGCTAATAGGGCAAGGCTTGAAATAAGTAGTTTCATGCGGGTTCCTTAAAAACTACAGGATAGGTTCCAAAATGGGGTTGTGGAGGGGCAAACCGAAGATGACTCCGGGTGGATTCTGAAGGGACGCGAACAAAATGGCCCCCGAAGTAATAGACTCCGGGGGCCATGATTTGTTGCATAGATTTACTTAAGCAGCATCATCTTACGAACAGACGTGAAGTCACCCGCATCCATGCGGTAGAAGTACAGTCCGGACGGAAGAGCGGCGGCATCAAATGTGGCCGTATAAACCCCGGCCGCGTGGTAACCATTTGCTAACACAGCCACTTCCTGGCCCAGCATGTTGACCACGCTCAAGCGAACATTTGCCTGCACCGGAAGCGAGAACTGAATATCCGTCGTCGGGTTGAACGGGTTCGGATAGTTCTGGTTCAACGAGAACTCAGTCGGCAAGGGCATATTGTGCTCACGAGAAGCCGAAACCGTCGTGTCACCCTGACCACGTAAGATCACCGGGAACGCCGGATTATTGCCAGCGTTGCTGTTGATGGTGATGATTCCGTTCCATGCACGGTGAATCAGCGGATCGAATCTGATCGTGATGTCACGGCTTTGGCCCGCAGCCACCGAGAATGTAGTCGGAGTAATCTGATAGGCCGGCGCGACCGCATTCGGCGTAATCGTAATACCGGTCACGTTCAGGGCATCCTGACCACCATTGTTGAAAATGGTCAAGGTTTGCTCAACCGGCGGGGCAGCAGGATGAACGGCACCGAAATTCACGGTGTCGCGGTCGGTATCAATGACTGGGAACGGCGGAGTAGCCGACGTTGTGTCAAAGAACACTTGCATGCACAGGTTGCCACCGTCATCTTCGAAGAACTGACCGCCGTTGTTGGCAATCTGCAGGGCGAGAAGTCCCATCGCGGCGTTCTGAGCAGCGTTCGGCGGGTTGTCGTCAAATCCCATCGGTGCGCCAGTCTGGAAGAGATAGCCCAATGTCACGGACTGTCCTTCAAAAACAAGCACAGGCGGATTTACGGTGATTTCGTTCCAGCCAGTGACAACGGCAGGAGTCCCTGTCCATACTGGCGTTCCTGTCGGCAATTCCTGATTATCATTCATCCAGATGCGGAAATCGCCATTGGCATTGCCGCCGACGTTAATGCGAATTCTTGTTATTGACGCCGGGTATTCCGCGGGCTTAAACTTAAGCGCCCAGCCTGAACCGGTCGAAAAACCAAGATATGTGTCCGCATCATCATTGTCGTCGTACAGGTACCAGCGGTTGTTTCCGCCAACAAAGAAACGCAGCCAAGTTGTATCGTTTTCGAGATTGTTATCGCCGCCAGCCAGCGCAACGCAACGGGCAAGGTATTCGCCTTCCTCGGTTGGAACAAACGGGGTGCCGGTTGTCAAGGACGCGGAGGCCTCGGCGTCAAGTTCACTGCCAAGAAGATCCTCGGAAAACACTGTCGTTCCGGAAGGACCTCTAACCGTCAACTCGCCTACGTATGCCTCAATGTCTTGGGTTCCAATGTTGTCAAACTCCTGTGTAAAGAACACAGACTCGCCAGGCAAGAAATTGTAGGATGTTTCACCGGCAACTTCATTCGACAAATCGCCAGCGGACAGGTCAGTAAATACGCCGCCGGAAATTCCACCGATACGCAGCAAGAAGTCACCAGCTACGTTTGAGTAGTTACCGAATTTGCCCTGAGTGGACAAGCCTGACCGGTTTCCAGTCGCTCCGTTATCCCATACAGGATTCCAATTTGTATCAAACTGCGGTCCGCCAGGAACCGGGCCAAATACGACCCAAAAATCAGTACCACCGACTACATTAACGGTATCGTTGAAATTCACGTCAAACCATCCGAAATCCGGCAGCGGTGCCGCTGCCCGAGCCCAAGCCTGTTCTCCACCCGGTGCGGGCGTTGACGTGTAAACAAATAAAGAACAAGGAGCTGGGGAAGTCTCGCCGTCAATGGTATAGCAGTAAGCGCTAATGACAGCAAAGTCGACCGGTGCAGTAAAGCGCACACGGCACCAGTAATTTGTGCCCGTGTTCAGGGCTGCCGGGGAGTTGTTGTCGTACAACAGGGTATCCGGCTGGGGATCATCGAGCGCGCCGTTCGATACGGTGCGGTTGTTCATGTCACTCGGCCAGACCAAAGCCACGTTGTCCGAGGCCATGGCGGACATCGCAGTTGTCAGGCAGAGGAGCAGGAGCCAGTGGGTCCAACGCATGGGTTTCCTCCAAATTGGTGTATCTACAAACATTTCAATAGTTTCCGGGACAAAACCACCTAAGAATCAATGGGATGAGAAATCAGGGCCCATTCGGACCCTCCCAAAAGATAAGAATTTAAGACGAGAAAGGAAAGTAGAAGATTCCCGTTCCCTTACTGATAGAGCCTGTTTTCTGCTATGTAGTTGCGCACTTTCTCGGGCAACCATTGAGAAGTGTCAAGACCAATGCGGATGGCGTCGCGTATCTCAGTGGCAGAGATGGCAACCATCGGAGTTGTCAGCAGCTTCACCCTTGAGACGTACTGAGATGGAGCTTCGCGAAGGTCTACTCCAGGACGTCTGAGTACCGCAACCCGCGCATGGCTAAACAGATCTTCCGGATTCTTCCATTTGGGCAAGTCAATCAGCGAATCCGCGCCGACGATCAGCCAAAGGTCTTTGCCGCCCGGCGGCAGTTCACTGATCACTCTCTGAATCGTCTCTGTCGTATAGGCCGGGCCCTTGACCTTCTCTTCCAAATCTGAAATTTTCAGTAACGGAAACTCTTTGAGTGCGAGGGCAAGCATCGCTTTCCGATGCGCGTACGGCGTAATCGGAGTGTGCAATTTGTGAGGCGGAAATGGGTTTGGCAACATCCAGACTTCAGGAAGTCCAAGTTCAATTCGGGCTGCCTCCACCGTGCGAAGATGGCCATAGTGAACAGGATCGAATGTTCCGCCAAAAAGACCGAGCCGGGTCATGGAGTCGCAGCTTG
Source organism: bacterium (assembly GCA_013360195.1). NCBI lineage: Bacteria > bacterium. The sequence goes on along the minus strand of JABWCQ010000003.1, from coordinate 122,458 downwards.
CTCGGTTCCAACGTCCAGCGTTTTTTCCAACTCTTCGACCTTCCCAAGGAATTTGCCGGCAGGAAACCTCCGCTTATAGTCCTTTGCAGCTGCAATTGCCTTTTCAATCTCGTCAAGTTTAACAAGAGATCGAACCTTTTCATAGGCAGCTTCGTCAGCCCACCTCGTGTCATAGTAGTCGGATAGCACCGCATCCGCGTAAATCACAGCGGCGGCGTACTCTTCCACCTTCAGGTACAACTTGAGGGCTGCAAAAACCTTGTGCGCGAGTTTGTCCCGGCACTTTGCCATATAGGCGTACGCGCTGTCCGCAAACTCGCTTTGAGGATAATCCTCGAGGAATCTTTGAAAACCGTCGAATGCCTGTTCCGTTGTCGTCTGATCAAGCCGGTAGTCAGGTGCAAGCTCGTAATAACAGCGAGATTCATAGTACGCCGCCGAACCGGCAAGTTGACTGGAAGGAAACTGCTGAACGAGTCGCCGGAAGTCATCCGCCGCCACGATGTAATCGGACTGCTCAAAACCTGCCCTTCCAAGCAGGTAGTAAGCTGAATCAATGAACGCGGAGCCCGAGTAATTCAGGGTAATGTCACGCAACAACTGTGAGGCACGGTAGAATCGCTCTCGCTCATACAGCTTTTTGGCACGCTGCCAGTCTGCGTCAGCTCCGTCTTGGGTGACAAACTGAGTCTGAGAGGCGCACCCGACAAAGAGCAGGAGCGCCATGATTTGAACTAAATATCGCGAAGTTGTTAACATCAATTTCTTGTTCGAGCGGAAAACAAAAACAAAAACACTCCGGCTGTCGCGGCAATTACACCAAGCGGGAGCAGCCATGAGGATACTACTGCAGAGGACTTCATTGTGGTGTCAATCGCAGCGGTCAACAGCGAATCCCCCAACAATGAGTCGCTTGAAACGCTTTCTGGTTCCTGCGCAAAAGCGGCAGCCGCAAGTAAAGCTATGAGTACAACTCTTGCTATAACCGCCATGCCAAGGTCATCGTGGAATACCCATGCACCGGTTTGCCTTTGTCATACAGTATGGCGATGCCAACCGTCAGCACATCGTCCGGGACTTTTAGCCGGTCACTCTTGTCACGGAACCAGTTTGCGTCCACAAGTCCCATTCCAAAAGTAGCTACGGAGCCATGGCTGCGTGTAAACAGTGATCCTCCAGCACGCAGCGCTACGGCTCGAACAGGTCTGAATTCTGCTCCAACTCTTGGTTCAAGAAAACCTAAGGCTCCTGAAGAACTTAGATTACCAAGCTGAAATGCCAGCGAATAGTCCTCCTGTTGCACCGCAACTGAGGCAGTAGTGCCTTTGTCAATCCGACGATCGAGAGGATGCAACCAGCGAGGACCTGTAACAGGGAACCTCTGATAATGTAAACCCACTTGAACGCCCCGAGGTTTCAGGATAACACCGTATGTAAAGCCTTCTCCGTCGCCCTGAAAGCTGCGAGAATAGAAGTCAACGCGTCCACCCACCTGAACTCGCGGATGAAGCAGGAGGTTCAGCACGACACTGGTTTGATACTCAGCCAGAAGTTGTTTCCCGGTTTCCCCGTCGAAGCGACTGCTGTCACTCCGATGCATCACAGGTTCTGCCAGAATGGCCGTCACCGCTGCCCAGCGGTGTCGTGCCGATACTGATCGTACGAAGTGTGAGGCTACGTCACCTAGCTCACTCAAAGAACTGCGTTTCTCAGCGCTGTTCTCGAAATAATTACGAACTCCAAAAGCACCATTCGCCTGAATGACTGATGACACTCCGGTTCTCTTGGACAACGGAAACGCTACGATTCCCGCCGGGTTGGCGCTGGTCGCGCTAGTTGAACCAAACATTGCTCCCGTTGCACCTCCCATCGCGAAATCACGCGCCACGCCGCTCTGCAGCAGAAGCGGGGTCCACGTCATTCCAAACGACCTGGACACTATCAACAGGATGAAGAGGCAACGAATCATCCGCTTTCAGTTGTGCCATACCGTTGCGCACGCATCCACAATCCTGCAAATACAACGGCGAATAGACCATAGTAAAGTAAAGGCCACAACTTGGCGAATCTCACGGCAATAGTAATGTCTTGACGAGCGGGGATTTCCCCGAAAATCGCGCCCGCCGTATCAAATCCAAGTGACTCAACAATCCGACCGTTTGGCAAAATGATTGCGCTGATTCCGGTATTCGCGGCACGAACTATTGATCTGTGTGTCGCAACGGCACGCAGCCGGGCAAGGGAAAGATGTTGATATGGTCCGCTTGAGTGACCATACCAGCCGTCATTTGTAACATGCCCGAAAAACTGCGCTCCCTTCAGGACCGCTTCCGCTGCAATCTCCGGATAAACTACTTCAAAGCAAATCAAGCAAGCAAACGGCGGTACCTTGCCACCGGAGAACACTACAACAGAATCGCCGGGTTTGAATTCCGCCTGGCCAAGATGAAGATTCCCTAAAATCGGAAACCAGTTCTGCCCCGGTATTCTCTCTCCGAATGGAACAAGGTGGATCTTAGAGGATCTCTGCAGAGCAAGTGAATCCGGACGAATTGCGAAAGCTGCGTTGTACGGAATCTGCTGTCCATCCGGAGACACATCATAGTCGGTTGCTCCGGTCAACAGAACAACGTTGTTACGTTTAACAACGTTTCTAATCGTGTCTGCAGCCCAGCCTCGAAAACGGATCGGCATCGGAACGGCCGTTTCCGGCCAACACACAAAATCAACCCCTCTGCCGCCAAGGCCGTCTGTAATCTCCACGTGATCGGACAGGATATCTGCCGAACTCATTTGCCATTTGCTCTCGGCAGGTGTGTTTGCCTGAACACTTGCAGCCTTAATGATGGGTTCGCCGGAAGCGACGTAGTTCAGGCGAAAGTATCCGATAGAGATTGGAACGAGTATAGCAGTCAGCGCCAGCCACACGAAGAGCAGCCGCCGATGGTGCCAGGCAAGAAAGAACAGTGCATTGACACACAAGACTTGAAAAGCAAGTCCCTGAACGTCAACCCACTCCGCGATTTGAACTGCAGGGAGAAAAGCAGACAAGGGCAACGCCCAGGTTGCCCAAGGGAAACTCAACTCGCCGGTGCCCCAAAAAGTTTCCAATCCCTGATAGGCAACGACAAAGAATAATGCGGCCGCTGCAACAGACAGTCGGTCGGCCGCCCATTTCACCGCAATTGCCGCAAGGCCCCAGATCGTCGCAAGAACACAGATTAGAGCTACGCCTGCAATTGCCGAAACCCACCAAGGCGCGCCGGAATTTAATCCCACCCAATAAAGTACCCCGCCATAAAAAACTACTCCCCCGCGCCAAGCTGATCCAAATTTCCGTGCGCTGGACATGTCCGCCGCAGCAATCAGGAAAGGAACCAACGCAACGTATGCGAGTGGCCATAGAGAAACGGGCGGAAAAGCAAGCGCACCGAGGATTGCCGCGATCAGAAATCCTCTCCGGGACAACATTTTCCTAGTCGTCAGCCCCGATAACGATTTCGCGATTTTCGGCGGCCGATCGATATGCAGCTTCAATTACCTCTAAAATATAGGCAGAGTCTTCAGCGATTGAAACAGGCTTTGCCTTGCCAGCGATCACGTTGTAGAAATGCTCAAGCTCGTACTCGAAAGACTTATTGTACAATGTCGTCGCTTTCAACTGCGGACCTGCCGGTGTTACGTTCACGAGATTACCGTGAATTACCTTTGTAATCTTCAGTGGATTCAGCTCCGCAATACCTTTGTTGCCGCTGAAGACAGTCATGGCTGCCGATTCATCGGACATATATGCCCATGTAGAGTTAAGCTGGAGCGCCGCGCCGCCTTGAAAAGTGAAATAAGCGGAAAACGTATCTTCGACCCGAAGATTCAAACGGTCTCTTGAAGTGTTGCAAGACACTCGTTTGATCTTAGGCTTGCCAAGAGTCCACCAGCATACATCGAGAAGCTGGAGGCCGAGGTCCATCAACACGCCACCGCCGGAAATCCTCGACTCGTGCAACCAGGGACTCCGAGACCAAGTTTCCTTTCGTTTCAACCAGGATGCGCGAATTACCCTTACCGTGCCGAGCTCGCCTCCCCGCACAAATTCGTGCAAGATCATCACATCAGGTCGAAATCGCAAATTCATGCCCACCATCAGGTGTTTACCTGCCTTCTTGGCGGCTTGCACCATTCGCTGTGCCTCTTCCGATTTTCTTGCCATCGGCTTCTCGACAAGAACGTGTTTGCCCGCTTCCAGCGCGGCCAATGTCAGAGCAAGATGGGAATTTGTTGGCGTATTGATGTGCACCGCATCAATATCGGGATCCGCGAAGACTTTCTCGGCGTCGCGGTAAAACCGGGGAATCTTTTCCTTCTCGGCAAATGCCGCTACTTTTGCGTAATCGGCATCGGCGACGGCATGTATCTCCGCAAGCCCGCTCTTCTTCAGGATCGGAATGTGGAAGAGCTGACTTACACCTCCAACACCGATAACACCGACTCTGAACTTCTCAGCCATCTTCGACTATCTCTCTCTTGAAGAGTTGACCTGTTCATCCAAAAACGACTGCAGCAGCAATACCGCTGCCGCCATGTCGAGTTTGCCACGTTGTTTCTTCTGCTTTATCCCTATTTGCGACAACGAACGACTTGCTTGAAAAGAAGTCATTCTTTCATCGCAGAATTCGACATCCACTCCTGCGCTGCGCACGTGCAACGCGAATTCGCGGACAGCAACCGCGGATTCACCCTCACTGCCGTCCAGTTTCAGTGGCATGCCTATTACGACGAGAGCAATACCCTCTTCGCTGATTGTCTTCTTCAGCAGAGGAAGGAACTCTGACGGTTCAGCCGACCAGACGGCGAGACCAACGGCAATTCGCCGTTGTTCATCCGAAATTGCAACACCGATTCGGCGCGTACCCCAGTCTAACCCGAGGACACGCGACATTTTCAGCGTTCGTTGGGTGGAATCTGGTCTAACGGAGTTTTGAGTGACTCCTTCAATAGCTTACCCGGTTTGAAATGGGTCTTACGCCGTGCGGCGACGTAGATGATTTCGTTGGTCTTGGGATTGCGCGCTTTCGGTTTCGGTTTCGTCTTCTTGACTTCAAAGACGCCGAAATCGCGAATCTCAATTCGCAATTCTGATTCATCTCCTGCCATAATTTGGCGCAGCACGGTGAACGTATCGTTGACCACCTTGGCCACCGTATCCGGACGCTCGTTGCTGAGCACGGCTACACGCTCTACCACATCTTTCTTGATGTAAGTTCGCATTCAGCCTCCTCTGCTGTTCCTCTGCGAGTTTGGTATCTGCACTATGTTGAAACTATTCAATTTGTAGCTACATCGGCTGATTGCCGGGAATATCTTCGTCCAACCGTTCCACGTGAAGCACTCCGGGGATCGCCCTTATTCGTTTCAGAACACGTTGTAAATGAAGCAAAGACTTCACTTCTAGCACCAAGCGTCCCGAAGCAAAGTTGTCCTCACGCTTCATTTCGATATAGAGCATGCTCACATCTTCCTTTGCAAGGGCAACCGTGATGTCGCCCAGCATTTGTGCACGATCCTCTGCCATTAGACGAATGCGCACATTGAACTTTGCTTCTCTATCGGCATCCCATTCAACCTGGATATTCCGCTCCGGATGCTTCATCAGGAACGGAATGTTTTTGCAATCAACCCGGTGCACGACCACACCTTTTCCGGTGCTAATGAAACCCGTTATCTGATCACCGGGTAAAGGCTGGCAACAAGTGCCGAATGAAATGGCGACCTGATCCATGCCATGAATACGGATGCCCGTGTCGCTGCCCTTGACCCGGCGAATTACCTTGGAGAGTACACTTGCAACAGGGCTTGAGGGAACAGGCTCAGGCGCCAACTTCCGCAAAACATTCTCAATGGTCAAGTCTCCTGAACCAATTGCCGCAAGAAAACTATCAAGCGTATTGTGTCCGAAGAGCTGGGCTGTTTCCGAAAGATCCTTGTCCGTCTTTTTGTAACGGAGCCGCGACAATTCACGCGTTAACATTTCCCGGCCGAGCTTTTGCGATTCCTCGAAGTGTTGTTCCTTCAGCCACTTCTTAATCTTGTTTCGAGCGCGGCTGGTCTTGACAAACTGCAGCCAATCCGGGTTTGGCTTCTGGTTTGGCGAAACGATGACTTCAACCAAGTCGCCGGAATGCAATGTTGCCTTCAACGGTGCAATGTGTCCGTTTATCTTGACGGCCATGGCGTGCAGCCCAACGTCGGTATGCACGGCAAACGCAAAATCAACAGGCGTCGCACCGACGGGCAGAGTCAGCAACTTGCCACGGGGAGTGAAAACGAAAATTTCGCCTTCGAAAAGATTAATCTTGAGGTCCTCAAGATACTCTTTCGAATCTCCCGCCTCGGACTGATTATCAAGAAGACTGCGCAGCCATTCAATTTGGCGATCCAACTCTTTGCGGCTTTGATCGCCTTCTTTATATCGCCAATGCGCAGCAATTCCGTACTCTGCGCGACTGTGCATATCATCGGTACGAATCTGCACCTCGATCTTTCGGCCATCCGGTCCAAAGACCTTGGTGTGAAGCGACTGATACATATTTGACTTCGGTGTCGCAATGTAATCAGTAAACTTGTCCTGAATCGGAGTGTACAGCGAGTGGACAATGCCCAGCGCAAAATAGCACTCTTCCATCTTCGGGACAATAATTCGTATCGCAAGCAGATCTAGGATTTCCTCGAACGAGTAGCCGCGAGTCTTAATCTTGTTGTAGATTGAGTACAGATGCTTGGGCCGGCCGAGAACCTGACCTTTTACCCCTGCCTTTCGCAGTTCCGCCTGTATCCTTGCACACTCTCGCTGAATGATACGTTCGCGTTCAGTTCTCTTCAGCGAAACCTTCTCAGCAAGTTCGTGATACTCGCGCGGATTCAAGACTTTGAAAGCCAGGTCTTCAAGTTCCCACTTGATTTGATAGACACCAAGTCTGTGCGCAAGTGGCGCATAGACATCCATCGTCTCAAGGGCAATGCGCTCCTGCTGCTTGCGGGTCATATGCCCAATCGTCCGCATGTTGTGCAAGCGGTCCGCAAACTTTATCAGGATTACCCGCAAGTCATTGACCATCGAGAGCAACATTTTGTGCAGATTTTCTGCCTGCTGCTTTTCTTTGGACTCGTACTTGAGTTCGGGTATTTTGGTGACACCGTCAACCAATTTGGCGATTCCGTCGCCAAATGCCGCACGCAACTGTTCCGTGGTGGTTTCGGTATCTTCAACCACGTCATGAAGCAGTCCGGCTACTATCACGTCCTCGCGCATGTGGAGTTCAGCGAGAATTTCCGCAACTGCCAGCAGGTGCGTGATGTAAGGCTCGCCTGACAGTCTGCGTTGGTTCTTGTGCGCATCAAAAGCAAACAAGAATGCACGCTCAACTGTTGCGAGGTCGGCATTGGGGAAGTTTTGGAAAAGAGCAAGTCGAATCGTGTCAAGAGACCGCAGAAACTCAGGCTCGATCCTCGAGAACTGAGGACCTGCCAGTTGTGGGAGAATGGCTACACTTGAATGCGGCTCGTTCTCGGCGAGTTTAGGCGCAGGCTCTGACATTTTATTGCTTCAATCATGTTTTCCCAAAAAAGCTAACGTATTCCGACCGTCTGTGTTTTGTCAGCTATCAGGCTTCAGAAAGGGGTGTCGTCGATCGATGGCATGGAGTTATCACCGAAGTCAACGGACTGATCAAATGCCGGTGCCGGCCGTTCAGATTCAAGCGGCGCGAACATTGTAAACTCCTTTACAAATGAAAGCGGCAATGAGCCTGTCGGGCCGTTACGGTTCTTAGCCACAATAATCTCGGCCAATCCTTCGATCGGATAGGACTGAGTCCCGATCTCGTACTGCGGATCCTTTTTGCCCTTGAACAAATCCTTGTAGTACTCGGGCCGGTAAACAAACATCACGACGTCGGCATCCTGTTCAATAGCACCGGAATCCCGCAAATCTGACAGCAATGGGCGGCGATCGCCGCCTCTGGATTCAGGCGCCCTGGACAGCTGCGAGAGCACAATGATCGGAATCTTGAGCTCTTTGGCTAGATTCTTCAGAGACGCAGAGACATAGGCAATCCACTGCTGTTGATTGTCCACCATTTGGGGAGGAGTAATCAGCTGCAGGTAATCTATGACAATGAGATCAACCTTATACTCCAACCAAAGTTGCCTCGCACGAGCACGCAGCGTGCTCATGTCCAAGCCGGGTTGGTCGTCAAAGAACAGATTCAGGTCGGCAAGCCGGCCTGCATGCACGGACAACCGACCGTATTCTTCCTTGGTCATGCGGCCGGTGCGAAGTCTCTGCAGACTAATATGCGCCTCACCGGAAAGCATACGCAGCACAAGCTGCCTGACGTCCATTTCCAGCGAGAATATTGCGACACGCGCGTTGCTTGCATGCGCGGCACCGGTGGCAATGTTCATCGCAAGTGCCGTCTTGCCCATTGAAGGACGGGCAGCTATAATGATGAGTTCGCCGGGGTTGAAACCGGTGGTGAAGTCATCAAGTCTGTCAAACCCTGACGAAACACCATGCACATGGCCTTCACGCTGCTTCATGTGCTCGATATGCTCAATTGTTGACTTCACCGCTTCAAGTGAAGAAAGAGCGTTCCGACCGCGGCGTCTGCCGATTAAATCCACAAGACCGGTCTGCACTTTTTCAAAGACCTCGTCGGCACGCGCTGTCGGATCGCTGGCAGCGCCGACCGCCTCCGCACTAAGCGAAATTACATTTCGCAGAAGCGCCTTTTCGTGCACAACGCCGGCATAGTGTTCGATATTCGCCGATGTGGGCACTTCCGCGGCGAGCTCGCTTAAGAATGGAACGCCGCCGACTTCATCGAGTTTTCCGATTCGGCGAAGTTCACCCGTGACCGTTATCAGATCAATCGGTTCACGGCGCGCGTCCAACTCGCTCATGCATAGAAACAACGCGCGATGGTTCGGTCTATAAAAAGAAGCCTGTTCAACCAGATGCGCTATCCTTGCGAATGCAGCCCCATCGGAGAGCAGGGCACCAAGCAATGCCCGTTCCATCTCAGGCGCTTGCGGAGGCACGCGCACTCCGGCAAGATCGGGATTCTGTGATCGATCGGATGTTGCTGGGTGTGCCACAATCTTACCTTATTCTGCCTGCAAAACGTGATCAATCATCACGTCAATTCATCCAAGAGCTTTCGCAGCAATCGAAAGTCCGCATCGCCGTGAACTTTCTGCGTCATATTGCGCAGAAAATACGCAGGATGATAGGTCACCAACAGGCTCATGCCTTCCCACGGAATCACCCTTCCCCTCAAATCCTTCATCGGTTCGTCAGTGCCAAGGAGCTCATTCGCAGCATGCTTACCTAAACACACCACTATGTCGGGACTTATTAAAGACAATTGTGTTCTCAAATAGGGCCGGCAGGTGGCCTTTTCAGACGGAAGCGGGTCTCGATTCCCCGGCGGACGACATTTGAGAGTATTGCAAATGTAAACATCCTTGCGATTGATACCTACTTCAGACAACATCGCATTCAGCAGCTGTCCGGCCCGTCCGACGAATGGGCTGCCCGACAGATCTTCGTCGTGTCCCGGTGCTTCACCAACGAACACAATTCGAGCATTCGGGTTTCCATCCCCAAAGACAAACTTCGTTCTCGTTTTACCCAACTCGCACTTTGTGCATGAGCAGATTTGTGCTTCAAACTCAGCAAGGCTGGACGGCAGCGGGGTTATCGAATCCCTTAAGACCAGCAATTCTCTCGTTTTCGCAATACGTGCCACCTGGTGTCCAGCGGGAAGATATAAGTCGTCTTCAAAGAGCGAAAGGTTCTCAAGGTAGCCGATTACTGAGTGGTTACTCATGCAACCGGTTCTGTTGCTTCGGTCTTCTTTGCAGACTTCTTGGAAGCTTTCTTCGAAGCCTTCTGACCTCCGTCCGTGCTTGCCGCAGTCTTCGCGGCTTTCTTCCTTACAGATTTCTTCTCTGCCACAGGCTTCTCCGTGCTTGCTGCTTCGGGAAGTCTTGCTTCAACCGACTGCGATGATTTTGGTCTTCCCTTTGATTTCGCGTTTGGCTTCACGTCACCGCTGGCAGGCTGATTGGCCGCGACTGCTGCAGTAGTCGGTGGCGGAGCAGGCACACCCGCAGGTATCTGAGGCAGACCTGATTGCTGAGCTGCCAGCGCGGCAAGCCGCTCCCTGCGTTCCCGCGCTCTCCGTCCGCCGCGTCGTGATTTCTTTTTGCTCTGAGCTGATTGCTGCTGCGCGGCAGGTTGAGCCAGAGATTGCTGCGGCTTCGAGACCTCCGGCTGCACTGTTCGCGGCTCGGCCTCTTCCTTTCGAACCTGAGTCACTTCCGCAGTTTTTGGTGCCTGTCCGTTCTGGTCTATGATCTTGGGTCTGTCGCCCTTCTTGTGCTTGCCCCTTTTGGTCTTGCGATCCTGTCTCTTAGGAAGCTGCGGCTCCTCCAAGTCGAGACCATCCAGCTTAATTAATCCAAGATCTGTATCGTCCAGGACTTCATCGGGATCGACATCGACTTCCAAATCCAATTCAGGTTCTACCTCAAGTTCGGGAAGCGGATTTCGATAAAGCTCCATAACCGCATTCAAGATTTCCCTTGCCACTTCCCGTTTTGACTGAAGCGGCAAGTCTTGAACGCTACCGTTGCGGTGGATAATGAAAACTTGATTTGTTTCCACTTGAAACCCGCTGCCTTGTGCGAGCGGATTGTTTGCCACAACGATGTCCAGGTGCTTTTCGCGAAGCTTTCGGAGCGCATTATCAAGCACATTCTCGGTTTCCAATGCAAATCCGACGATGACACGGTTTCCTTTGTTCTGAGAAATGCCTTTCAAAATGTCCTCGGTCGGCACGAGATTAATCTCAGGATCTGGATCGCCCTTCTTTATTTTGTTCTTGGCAGTCTGATCAAATGTATAGTCGCTGACGGCCGCAGACATTAAAAGAATGTTGCAGTATGGAAACTCGCGCTTAACGGCTTCGGCCATTTGGCGCGCTGTTGTTATCCTCGTCAGACGAACTCCGCTCGGCGGGATAACTTCGCTCGGTCCGGAAATCAATGACACATCGGCGCCTCGTTCACGCGCCTCTTCTGCGAGCGCAAAACCCATTCGGCCGGAGGCGCGATTCGTCAGAACGCGCACAGGATCCCAACTCTCTTCGGTTCGACCGCCAGTTACGAGGACTTTAACACCGCGCAAGTCTTGCGGCGCGCTAAGCAGATGCCTGACTTCCGCATAAATTGTCTCGGGCTCGGCGAGTCTGCCTATGCCTTGCTCCTCGCCTGGCCTTGCCATATCTCCGGATTCAGGAGGAATAATTCTGAATCCACGCTTGCGAATTGTGTTCAAATTGTCCTGCACAGCAGGGTTCGCCCACATTCGCGGATTCATGGACGGGCAGATCACACGGCGACGTTCATAAGCAAGCAGAATGGTTGTCAACAAGTCGTCCCCAAGTCCGCATGCTATTCGGCCAATATTATCGGCAGTTGCAGGTGCAACCAGAATTACTTCAGCCCACGAAGAGAGTTCGGTATGCCAAGGCGACTCCTTGCCATGCTCAGGAAACATCTCGACGTAGACTTGCCGACCAGTTACCGTCTCGAAAGTGAGCGGCGATACAAACTTCGTAGCAGCGGTCGTCATTACAACCTGTACTTTGGCACCGGCCTGAATGAACAGACGGGCTACTTCCACCGCTTTGTATGCCGCGATACCTCCCGTAACTCCCAACAGTATTCGCCGCCCCCCAAGTTCACCTGCCTGTCGCGTTTCGCGATCCGGGCGGCGGCTACTCTTCATAGCGCTTCTCGATCTTACCGTCGACCATTTCGTTTATCGCGAGGACAACGGGCTTGGTAAACTGAATCTTTTCGCGTTCAATCTCTTCAATTTCCACGGTATCGTCACCGCTTTCGGCGCGAGCGCGGGCAGCGGCTTGTTCCAGAACCTCCGTCTGCCCCAGATGTCTGTCAATTCGTCGCTTCTGCAATTCGCCAATCTGTCGAGCCCGACGCGCGATTACGAGCACTGCTTCGTAAACGTTTTCTGCCTTGCCAACAAATGATTCTGGATGCGTGTCACGTGTGTAAGCCATGTTTCTCTCTTTTTGATAATCCCTGCGAAGATCCCCCATTGAGTCTTCGCGAATACTTGATCTGTCAGGCAAGCGGCCATTTGCTCTCAACGCAGCGCAATACGTCCGCGACGGCCTGCTCAATTTCGTTATTTACAATAATGCAGTCGAATTTATCCATATACGCCATCTCCATTTCGACACGTTCGAGCCGCTTGTGGATAACTTCAGGACTGTCTGTTCCCCGTTTAGAAAGCCGTTGCTTCAGCACTTCCATTGATGGAGGTTTGATGAAGATTGTCAAAGCATCAGGATAGTGACGTTTGATGTTCGATGCGCCTTTGACATCAAGATCTAACACCATTGTGTTCTTGTTTCGAAGCGCTTCATCCACGATTGCTTTCAATGTCCCGTACATGTTTCCGTGGACTTCTTCGTATTCCAGAAAGGCGCCGGCATCTACACGTTGCATGAACTCCGGTCGAGTGAGGAAGAAGTAGTCCTGCCCATGAACCTCACCAGGACGCGGCGGCCGAGTCGTCGCGCTGCATGAGAATTTCCACTCCGGATTTCTCACTCTGACGGCTCTAATGACTGTCGTCTTTCCAGCGCCGGCAGGCGCCGCAAATACGATCAACCGGCCTGTATCACTCAAGATTCTGCACCTGCTCGCGCAGTCTCTCTATTTCCTCCCGTATACTAACCGTCAAATGCGATATCTCCAGACTGGATGTTTTTGATGAAATAGTATTCGCTTCCCTGTTCATCTCCTGCAGGAGGAAACCCAGCTTCTTGCCGACAGGACCATCCGGTTTGTCGAGCGATTTGCGAAACGCCCCGACATGTCCGTCAAGGCGCACACATTCTTCTGTGATGTCAAGTCGATCCGCAATCAACGCGAGCTCCATCTCCAAGCGGTTGCTGTCGTAGCTTTCGGACGGAACCAACCGCTGTATTCTATCTCTTAGCTTCTCCAGCGCACGAGTTGGAAGGCCCTCCTGCGCTTTCCGAACTTCCTCCAAGGCACCTGTGATAACGTCAAGCCGCTCCATCATATCGCGAGTGAGGACTTGTCCTTCTTCCAGCCGCATTTGACGAAGGTTCTCAATTGCCCTTTCCGTCGCGGCCGCTGCAAGCCGGAGGGTTCGTTCTGCAACTTCGGGCGGGTCAACAGGAGTTATCACTTCCGGGAACTGAAGCAGATGCTCAAGGTGAATTGACTCAGTTATGCGCAAGTCAGTGCAAAGATCCTGTAATTGCCCTGCGACTCTTCGCGCCGCGTCAAAATCTATGCGCGCAACCATCGCTCCGGTGGCACGCACTTCATTCAACGTCAGAGTTATCTTGCCCCGCTCGACTCCCTTTCGACAAAGCTCCCGCAACTCCGACTCAAAATTGGATATGGTGCGGGGAGCCCTTAGCCCAAAATCGAAATATCGATTATTAAGTGTGCGAAGCTCTGCGCTAACCGTTGTTCCGTCTTCCGTGGCCTCGCCTCGCCCAAAGCCGGTCATTGAATAAATCATATCAACTTTGCGAGATGAGTACGGGTAAACAAGTTAGAATTCGACTCCGAGTGACGCACGGTGGGTTAATCCTAAGTCTTCATGATCCTCGAGCGCAGCGTGCACAGCCAGACTTCCAAACTGGAGTCCGGCTCCGGCGGTGAATCGTTCACCTTTCACACCTGCGCGTATCGCCACAGCCTTGGAAATCAGATACTCAAGTCCAAGTCGCGGCTCAATAGAAACTGGTCCTGCGGCGATTAGTTCTGCCTCACCGCGTGTTTCAAATCGCACTTCTGCATCACCGACAACGGTAATATCCGCATTCATGGCCTGCAAAGGCGCAGACCAGCTTCCGCCGACTCCAACATTCGGAAGTATTGACTCAGTTCTCCCCGTCGACCAAGTAATCGTGCTAGTTGTTAAATCCTTCACGATTGCACCAAACTCCGCATGGGATCCGATTCTTCGTTGCACTGCCAGATCAAATCCCAACCCCAGCGCAGTTTCGGAGGCCAAGGATTTTGTGAGCAATTTTGCGGAAGCGCCGCAATTCCAACCATTTCCGAGTTCCCTTCCTCCAGAGGCAAGCACAGCGAATTCGTGGTCTCCAGTTTCACCACTTACCTCGACACGATTGTCGTCAGAAAGAGGACGGGATGGATCGCTAAGTTTGGTCAACGGAATGTCGCCAACGCGTGCATATAGAACAGAAATTGCGCCGGATACTCCGCTTCTCATGGGAGTCGCATATGAAGCGAAGTCATATGTAAACAGATTGTCAAACTGGGAGGCATGCATGAATTCTGCCGATCGCTTCTCAAGTGTCGCCAACGCGGCTGGGTTATAATAACCAGCCGTAGACATTAGCGGCGATGCAATTGATGCTCCCCCCATTGCCAACGCACGCGCGCCTGCCCCCAACGACATGAACTCTCCGGCATACCGACCGATAACCCATTGTGCATGAGCATTTTGGCCGACGCAGAGAATGAGAAGTGTTATGGTGCTGCACCAAGTTAAGCGCATACTCCGCTCCATCTTACTAATCGCAAAAACTACAGTGCCCCGCTTGGATTTTCAGACGGGGGATTTGAAAAGCAGAGATCAATTTTTGAGCGCAAACGGCGCGAGCGGTCTCCTACCATACTCCTATATTCTGTAAAAATAAGGATAAACTGATGCAGAGTCAAGACTTCTGGCGTGAGTTTGCACTCCGACGCTCATCAACTAACTTCTTAATTTCATATAATTTAGATAGAGCGTCACGCGGAGTTAAGTCGTCCAAATTGAGGTTTTGGAGGGCATCGGCTACCACCTGAGTATCAGATTCAAATAGAGTTAGCTGGATTTTGGACGCTGATTTGGGGGGCGGCTCGTTCGGTATTTTGTGCGAATCTTCCCAAATTGGTAGTAATTCACGGGCTCTTGCAACGACTTCATGCGGGAGCCCAGCCAGCCGCGCTACCTCCACCCCATAAGACCGGTCAGTTTCACCATGAGAAATTCTGTGAAGGAAAACAACGCGGTCACCCCACTCCTCAACATCGACTCTTGCGTTAAATATCCGCGGAAATCGCTCGGCCATTTTGTTTAGTTCATGATAGTGTGTGGCAAAGAGAGTCTTGCCCGCCACGTCATCGCGTTCATGAAGATACTCCGTAATTGCCCAGGCAAGTGAAAGACCGTCGAAGGTGGAAGTACCTCGTCCGACCTCATCAAGAATGATAAGGGATCTTGGAGTCGCACTTCGTAAGATGTTTGCGACTTCCGACATCTCAACCAGGAATGTTGACTCACCTCCTGCCAAATTGTCACCAGCTCCGATTCGCGTGAATATTCTGTCAACGATGCCAACCTCGGCAAAGTCCGCAGGTACGAATGAGCCAATTTGGGCAAGAAGAACTATGAGCGCTGCTTGCCGCAGGTAGGTGGACTTCCCAGACATATTTGGTCCGGTTAAGATCATGATCTGTCGGCCGGACGCATCCAAATCAAGATCGTTGGCAATGAATCCGTTGGCACCAGACACCAGCCTCTCAACGACAGGATGCCGACCATTCACTATCGAGAGCTTGGTTCCCTCGTTTACAACCGGTCTAACATATCTGTGGTCGCGCGCAACCACCGCAAAGCTGACAAAAACGTCAAGTTCCGCGAGTGACCTTGCAATTCGAGTCAGAATTGGTCCGTGGCTAATCAACTCCGTCCGCAGTTTCTCCCAGATCTCCTGTTCAAGCCGCTCTAGTCTCTCATCGGCGTGCAGAATCTTCTCTTCCCAAATCTTTAAGTCTTGGGTCACAAATCGTTCTGCACCAGTAAGAGTCTGTTTCCTTATGTAATCAGCCGGAATCCGCTCTTTGTGCGCGTTTGTAACCTCAATGTAATAACCGAATACCCGGTTGTAGCCAATCTTGAGAGACTGTATTCCCGTGCGATTACGCTCCTGGATTTGATGTTCCTGCATCCATGTCCGCGCACGTGTCCCAATTGACCGGAGTTCGTCCAATTCTTCCGAATAACCCGTTCGAACTGACTTACCTTCTCCTATCATTGCCGGGGGATCGTCAGCAATGATGGAAGCGATCAGACCTGAAATCTCCTTGGGTTCGTCGAGATCCGCCGCTATCCGTATGAGCGGAGACTGCGGCAAGTTGAACAGCGTACGTTGAATGCCGGGAAGCATTTCCAACGTTGCTCTGATTGCCAGTGCGTCCCGTGGCGATGCACGCCGAGTTGTCAAACGAGACATGACCCGCTGCAAGTCAGCAGTCTCACGGAGCTTCTCGGACAGCGTTGAAAGTACTTGAGGTTCTGAGACCAACGCTTCAACGGTATCCAAACGCTCTGTTATCGCTTTCAAATCTGTCAAGGGTGCCAGAAGCCATCTTCGCAGAAGCCGTCCGCCTGCAGCCGTTCTCGTTTTGTCAATTGCATGCAGCAGCGTCGCTTCCTTCTTCCCGCTTTGAGAATCAACAAGTTCCAGATTTCTTCTTGTCGAAGGATCCAAGACCAATTCCCGTCCGCTGGAAAAGACCCGTAAGTCTGGCAGCAGTTCTTGCGGATCCTTTTGCTGCATGCGAAGATAATGGATCAATGCTCCGGCTGATCTCATTGCAGGCAGCATATCCGAAAGGCCATAACCTTTTAAGTTCGCAACATTCAAATGGCTTTTCAGCGCTCTATCGGCTCCGTCGGCCGCGAATTGCCACTGCGGGACGGTAGTCACTGCACAGCCATGCAGCGAGGTAATCGCTGCCCGCACTCTCTCAACATCCTCAACGCTTGCAACTACTTCCGCCGGTTCCAACGACACCAAACGGGCCGGCAATTCACTCGCAGGCAAGACTCCTGTAAAAAACTCCTGCGCGGTGATATCCGCATATGCCAGACCACAAACATCGTCTTCGAATGTAACGGCCGCCAAGTAGTTATTCTTTTGATCCTCAAGCTGTGTCTCTGAAAACGTCGTACCTGCGCTGACGACTTCCGTCACCCCTCGCTTGACAATTCCTTTTGCAAGCTTGGGATCCTCAAGTTGATCGCAGACCGCAACTCGGTAACCCGCACGCGTCATCTTGCTTAAGTAGCTTTCGAGCTGATGATGTGGAAATCCGGCTAAAGGTACGTCCCCTTCACGCCCGTGGTTTCGACGAGTGAGGGTCAGGCCAAGCACATTGGCCGCCGTCACCGCATCTTCATAGAACAGCTCATAGAAGTCCCCCATGCGATAGAACAGGATCACATCCGGATACTGGGATTTGATCTCTGCATATTGTTTGAGCATAGGTGTGGACATATTTCTGTCAGTCAGAATGAAGCGCCGTCCTCACGGACGGCGCAAGTCATGTCAAGATTCATTCCCGCGCAGGACAATTAAGGTACTGTAACCAGAACCGCCGGCACGTCGAATTTCGCCTTAATTTTGTCACCAACAGCGCGCGCCTGCTCTTTGGATTCAAACGTGCCGACTCGGACCTGCATCAAATTGTCTCGCGGGACAAGGAATACGTCAAATCCTTCAGATCGCAACTTGGCCGCAATCTTGTGAGCGTTGTCATGCAAAGCAAAAGCTCCAACTTGAACGTACCAGCCCAGAGGATTTTTTCGAACAACGTCATGCGGCTGTTTCGGCTCTTCAAGCGGCCTTACGCTCTCAGGTTCGGCGGCACTGGCCTGCAAAGAGCTCAAACTTGAATTCATGATACCGGTGTCCGTCCTTGCTTCCACTGCCTTGCTGTAGTCCAGTGTGATACTCTCGGCTCTTTCCTTGCCGTCTGTGTGCGACTCTGAATTCGCCGGCGTCGTGTCCAACCGCTTTGCTTGGTCCGAACTATCGCTGACGGTCAACTCAGAGGCAGTCTCATCATTCGGCAATGCGTCACGAGTCACCGAAGCAATCAACGGTCTTTCCATTTCATACGTGCTTTGCTCATCCGACGTCCACTGACCAGGCTCGGCTACCGGAGTCGACTCCAGTACAAGTGATGATATGTCAATCCCCATCGAAGCAGCCTGAAGCAGGCGTTCCTGAGCGAATTCGTCACAGTCTGTGCCCGGAAAACGAGCAGAGATTTCGCGATAGAGAAAACACGCTTCGATTGCGTTGGGTTCACGAAGGGCGTCAAGCAGCAGGTGATATCGCTCCGGTGCCTCGGATTCCTCCAGTATTCGCTGTGCTTCAAGGAAGCGGCCTTCCCTCAGCAGATCGACCGGTGACTTCCTTACCGTCTGTCCCACACTCAGGGAGGCAATTAAGAGCACAAAGATAATCCTATACATTATAAGTATCCACCTTACTGCACTTTGGACACATCCACAATGGCTCGCGGGAAATATTCCCGCAGCTTGAGCAGGAATACTCGTAGTTTTCCTTCATGACACGGGAAAGCACGTCACGTGACATCTGCAACACTCCGTCAACATCATGGACGTCATGATACATTCGAATGAGTCTTCTTCGCAGCCACAAACTCTCCGGATTCAATTCCAGACCATTACGCAAGATGGTAATAGCGCCCCCTGCATCACCTTTCTTTCGCATGAATCTCGAAAGTGCCGCATATGCATGAACATTCTGCGGGTAATTCTGGATAACACTCCTGTAAATCTGCTCAATTTCGGAAAACCGCCCGAGGTCAAACAATTGTGACTCAAGCCTCTCAAAAGCAACATAGCTCTGGGCAGGATTCACATCAATAAGTCGCCGCCAAATCTTGACCGCGTCTTCAATTCTGTTTTCCCTGACATAGGAATCTCCCCAATATAGGTAGGGAGCGACAAGTGCGGCGTCGTGCTTAATGGCCTGTCTGAACTGGATACGCCCATCTCGCTCTTTCCCGCTCTGGCACAACCGCACTCCCTCGAGCGTCTTCAGAACTGCAAGTCTGCGGCTTGTACCTGGCTGGGCATGGCCATTCAGTTTCTCTGCGGATTCGTATGCAGCCTGCCATTGACCCTGTGCAGCCAAAAGTTCACTCTTCTGCTGGAGCGCCCACGCATCCTTTTTGGAAATGCCCAGCATTTGGTTAACGCTCTCCAGCGCACGATTGTTATCGCCACTTTTCACGTAATCTTCTGTGAGAGAACGGTAAATGTCGAGCTTCTGTTTGTCGACCAAGTCACCGCGCAAAGTCAGTGCACGGTGAATCTTTATGGCGCGGGAAATGTCGCCGGCCTGCGCGTAGAGCTGACCAAGACGCAAGTACGCGTCGATGTTATTGGTATCGGCAGTAACCGTGTCGCGGAGTTTCTGAATCGCGCGCGGATTGTCACCATCGAGGATTGCTCGCAGGCCTTCGGCGTACGAGGTGGTAGGAGAAGAACTACGTCTTACTTTCCAGTCCTTGAAATAGGACGCGGCGCCAATTCCACCGGCAATGATGACCAGCAGGAACAGGAACTCAAAGAATGTCATGGATGGGGCACTCCGCTTTCAGTTCCTTCCTCTTCAATCATGAAATTCCGTAGTCTTTCCAACTCACTTTGAAGGGCTTGATTCCGCCGCTTTTGTGCCGAAATTTCACTTCTTAACCGCAATTGATTGATAACAGCAACCAGCAGGCTCACAATGTATCCCACAAGCGCGGCGAGAAACAACATAAAAGAGAGAGGCAGCTGCGGTGATTGCCAAGTAATTATCTGAATTTGCACTTTTGGTTCAGAATTCTGCGAAAGGAATCCGACCAGAAAGAATATCACAATTAGAAATAGCAGCCAGCGTATAATCCACATGGATTTGCTCCGATTATGGATGAAAATTAGGGGAGTCTAGAAGCATGAAATGTAAATCCGGAAAGCGAATCAAGGCGGACTCTGACCAAGTCTCCGACCTGCTCTTCCTGCTTCGGGAAGACCACGGGCCGAAAGTCCGGAGTTCTGCCGGACCACATTGACTTGTCTTTCGGTGCAGGTCCTTCTATGAGTACTTCAGTTGTTGTTCCCAACTGCAGCTCGTTACGCTCCCGGGCGATTTTCTGCTGCAGTTCAATCAGACGTTCGAGACGCGATACCTTGACTGCATCCGGCACATCATCCGCAATTCTCGACGCCTTGGTCAACGGGCGTTCTGAATACTTGAACATGAACGCTGTGTCGTACCGCACTTCATTCATCAAGCTATAGGTCTCCTCAAACTCTGCATCAGTTTCAGAAGGGAAACCAACTATGACATCTGTAGAGAGCGCAATGCCGGGAACAAGCCGCCGCGCACGCGTGACTATTCCGAGGTAATGTTCCCTTGTGTATGGCCTGTTCATTTCCCGCAGTATTCTGTTGCTGCCGGCCTGTACGGGAAGGTGCAGATAAGGGCATATCTTGGAATGCCCGCCCATCGTTTCCAGTAACTTGTCGGAGATGTCACTTGGGTGAGAAGTCATATAACGAACCCGCGAAATGCCATCAAGATCCGCAACGGCCGCCAAACAGTCCGCAAAGTCGTGACCTTCCCACCGGTATGAGTCGACATTCTGACCAAGCAGCATGACATCTCGGACACCTTTCGAAGAAAGATGCTCGACCTCGCGCAGAATGCTCGGCAACGGACGGCTGCGCTCCCGTCCTCTGGTTCTGGGCACAACACAGAAGCTGCAGAACTTGTCACATCCGCGTATAATTGTCACAAAAGCGGTAACACCACCGTGATGACGGGGCAGGATATCATCGTAAAGTTCTTCACGAAGAAGGGTAGTTTCCAGCAGTCCCGGACTACCCGGCGGCGAAATGAACCGTTCTTCAAGTAATATTGGTAGACGTCGGTACGAGTCCGGCCCCACCACAATGTCGACGTACGGGTGAGACTCAAGTATCTCTCTTCGCTTAGCTTGCGCAACGCATCCCAGAATTCCGATAACTCTTGACGGATTACCTTTCTTGAGTGCAGAGAGATTTGCAAGCTGACCAAGCGCTCGTACCTCTGCTGTTTCGCGGATCATGCAGGTATTAATTAGAACTACATCCGCTTCTTCTGCTGAACCGCAGAAACGATAGCCGGAATCTGCCAGCATGCTCTCAATAGTTTGAGAGTCGGAGACATTCATCTGACAACCGTATGTCTGTATGTACACACGCGGACCGGTTCCATCGGAATGCGGGAACGGTTTGCGTGCGGACTCGCTTAGTCCATGCTGAAGTGTGACGAGTTCGTGCAATTTTAGAGGTGGATTGGTATTTGTTCGGTAAGAGAGATTTCGAATTCGCTGACTTTGGCCTTCAAAGCGAGTAGTTTAACCCCTCGGTTCTCAGCGGCACGAAGTGCCTTGCCATACACCGGATCAATCCCGTCGGCAGGTGAAAAAGATTCGGCTAAATGATGCTGCACCACGTAGACCATGTACGCCTTCACGCCCCTGGATACGGCCCCCATGAGTTCATGAAGATGTTTTGTGCCCCTTTCAGTGATGCTGTCAGGGAATAATGCAACACTGTTTTCTACAAGGGTTACATTCTTGACTTCCAGCAGTGCTTCGTCATTCCCAAGACCGAAATCAATACGGGATCCGCTTTGCAATCGAACTTCACGGCGATAGGTTTCGAATTCTGCCAGTTCGGGTATGCTCCGCTTATCCAGGCACTCTGCAACAAGAGCATTGGGAAGATGTGTGTTTATTCCGACCCATTTCCCCTGAATTTCAACTAATTCCCAGGTGTAAGGAATCTTGCGCGACGGGGAGTTGGAATAACTCACCATGACAGGCGCATTTGTTACACATAACCCTTTCATGCTGCCGGTATTGGGAGTCACGGCCGTGATCTCCCGCCCGTCGTCCATCAAAATGTCTGCGAGAAACCGCTTATACCTGCGCAGCAATCTTCCGCGTTGCAGAGGCTGTGGCAGTTTCACGAGACTTCAATCGGCTCCAACATCACCTGCAGGCTGGCAGTCAAAGTACTCCGCGACAGACTTACCTGTGTCTGCGATCGCATATCCTTAATCGATATTTCACCACGTGAACGTTCCTCAGGCCCGCAAATCACCACAAGTGGAATCCGCTGCTGATCCGCATAGGAAAACTGCCTCTTTAGTCGGTCACTGTCATACCATATCTCAACTCGAAGCCCAGCGCGTCTCAATTCCGCGGCCACTTCCAGGTTGTGCGAAACACCTTCATCGTCAAAGCGCGCAATTAGTACCTGAGTTTCTGATGGTACTTGGACAAACTGATTAAGTTGTGTGAGTGCAGTTTGAATCCTGTCCAATCCTATTGTTGTGCCCGTCGCAGAAACATTCTGTTTAGAAAAAGTTGCCACCAATCCGTCATACCGGCCTCCGCCAGTCAGCGATCCAAGATGCGGCAATTCAGGCAATGTGGTTTCAAATATGGGACCGGTGTAGTAATCCAGACCTCGTGCCAAAGTCGGGTCAAAATGCAATCTCTCCTTTGGCACACCAAGACTGCAAGCAGAAAAATAGACTTCCTCAATCTCTGATAACCCTTGACTTGCCATATTGCTCTTTGCCACGCGGCTGCGCACCTCTAGTAAGTCCGGAGACTCGCCACTCACTTTGATCAAGTCTGTGATCAGGCTTCGCGCGGCGTCTGCAGGTATACTGTTTTTGCGAAACTCTTCTTCGACCCCGTCCCAGCCGATTTTGTCGAGTTTGTCGAGACATCGGCAGAAATCGTAGAAATGTGTGCTGTCACCTGTAACAATTTCTGACAAGCCGGCCAAGAATTTCCTTGATGAAAGTCGAATCTTGAACCCGCGCAATCCAATTGCCGAAAGAATTTCATTTGTTAGCGCGAGAATTTCCGCATCAGCAAGTGGTGAGTTTGTCCCCAGAATGTCGGCATCACATTGTACGAACTCGCGGTATCTTCCTTGTCTCGGTTGTGGTCTGTCTGCGCGCCATACCGGCTGAATTTGATAGCGTTTGAATGGTCTAGGCAATTCCGCATACTGGGCGATCACGCGCGCCAATGGTACCGTCAGGTCGTATCGCAGGGCAATGGCACTTTCGGCAGACTCGTCGGTTTCACCCCGGGCTCGCTTGATTTCATAAATCAGCTTGTCGTTTTCTTCGGACTTGCCGGTCAAAATATCCAAATACTCGATGGCTGGTGTCTCCAACGGCTGAAATCCGTACCGCTGATATGCCTCCTCGATAACTCGCAGGATCTTACGCCGTGGAATCAGTTCTGATGGCAGAAAGTCCCTTGTTCCTCGGAAAGTGCGTGGTTCGATTCGTTTCAAAACTTAAATTATTGTTTATTATACGCAAAAAGCTCCGAGTCCGGAGCTTTTTCGCAAAGTCAAATTATGCTTGCTTGCTTAGTCCGGTTCGCCTAACCTATTAATATCAGAGTTTTTAGACGGAAAATCAAGCTCCAACTCATCCGCCAATCGGTATCTTCGTCCGCGCCTGTCGCCTTCTGCAGCCAAAACACCCGCGGCGGCCAGCCCTCGAAGCTTTACCCTCATGCAGGATTCTGACATTCCCGTTGCTTCCGCAACTGATGACGTCGTGAACCAGTGGCCACGCGTGCGAACGAGATGGCTGACAAACAGGCTGGATTGAGGGCCAATTGCGCCGCAAATCGTTTCCGCAAGAGATTCGGCAATCTCCCTCGGCACTTCACAGAAATGATTCGTGAAGGATCCCAAAGTAGGTGCGATGTCGTCAACCGAAATGAACTCTGAGTCGCATTCAAGAACCGTCCGTTCGATTACCTGCTCCAATTGACGAACATTTCCGGGCCAATCATAAGCACAAAGAAGTTTTTCGGTCTCGACGGCAAACCCAGCCGGTGTCTTCTTTCCATATATCATTTTCATTTTCTTTAGAAGGCATCGCGAGATCTCGGGGATATCCTCCTTCCGGTCGCGAAGAGAAGGTATCAAGAGTTCGGTCGAGAAAAGCCGGTAAAAAAGTTCTGGCTTGAGATTGCCACGCAACACTTCTTCGCGCAAATTCGCCTTTGTCGATGAAATCACTCGTACGTCGATCTTTCTTGCGAATGCGCATCCCGTTGGCTGAATCTCTCCTGTATCGAGGAGTCGAAGCAATGCCGCTTGTGCACTTGCCGGTAACTCGGTCACTTCGCTTAAGTATAGTGTTCCGCCATCTGCGGCCTCAACTTTTCCAATTTGCGCCTGCGATTCCGCCTCGGCAAACCTGTTTCCAAACAAGTCCGAAAGAGCAAAATTCGGGTCGAGCGCTTCACAGTGCACTTCAATAAACGCGTTGTCCCGGCGAACTGAGTGATCATGAATAAGCCGGGCAAATTGACCTCGACCGGTTCCGCTTTCCCCGTGTATAAGTACTCTTGCATTCGTGCACGCAAGACCCAAGGCACGACCTACGGCAGCTTTAATTGCCTCAGAATTGCCAATAATCCTTGCGTCATTTCTTGCGACCTGCGGCGATGTTTCATCATCAATACCGCAACCAAAGTCGGGTAGTCCGGCCGGAAAAACATGTCCCAATACATCTAAGTCTTCCAGCTTCCTACGGCCGTTCGGACGACTTCCGACGTCAGTTCCGGAAATCAATTCCCGGATTTCAGTTTCGATGTGAGATTGAAGCTGCTCGTCAACTTCCAGTCCACGGTACTTTGCGGTTATCAATGCAATATCAAGAACTTTCTGTTCAAAAGAGGTTTGCGGCCTCGCCTTCATGAGATACCCCCAATGGAATGATAGAGAATTTGTTTACGTCAACCAGCCCTTGATCTGTTAGTTTCAAGCTGGGAATAACTGGTAGTGCTAAGAATGATAATGTCATAAATGGTGAGTTAAGCTTGCAGCCAAGGCTTTTCGCAGCGTTATGCAATTCATCAAGCTCTGGAGCGATCTCCGAAGCCGACTTGTCAGACATTAGACCGGCAATAGGGAGTGGCAGGCAGGCCAGGACTTTTCCTTTCTGCACAACGATCCAGCCTCCACCAACTTCTCCTAAGGTCCTCGTCGCGACGAGCATATCGTCGTCCGACATTCCGCAGCAAATCAGGTTGTGCGAGTCGTGTGCAACCGTAGAAGCAATCGCGCCGGAAGAAATTCCAAATCCGCGAACAAAGCCTCTGCCTATCGAACCTGACTTTCCATGCCTCTCTATTACTATCAACTTTGCGATATCTTGCCCGGGTGAGCACGTTAAGTTACCGTTGCTTTCAGGCAGCCGAGCAGTTGAGCCGCCAGTCACTATCTGGTCCGGGATGACATCAATGATGTTAACTTCCGCATGACTTGGAATCTTGATTGAGTCCAAAGAGACGGGAGGCAGTTTCACCGTGTCCTTAACACCATGTAAGGCAGGCTTCTGAATGCTCACGAGCAATTCACCGTCACGCGCAACTTCAGATCCTTTATGCCAAACTCGCAAGGCTCGAAAACTTTTCAAGTCTTCATAATGGACGAGGTCGGCAAAACGTCCCGGCGCAACCACACCAGTGTCCATGACTCCGAACAGTCGTGCCGTATTGGTGCTCGACATAGACAGTGCGGTCAACGGGTCAAGTCCCATCTTCACGGCCTTTTGCAGCGTTGCATTCATGTGGCCTTCGGTCAGAAGTTCATCGGCGTGTCTGTCATCCGACACAAATGCAAATAAGTGAGCAGTCTCAGGTTTTACCAGCGGAAGCAATGCTTCAAGGTTCTTTGCCGTTGAACCCTCTCGAATGAACACAGCCATGCCTCGACGCAATTTTTCGTGCGCTTCAGCAAGGCTTGTGCTTTCATGGTCCGTTTCAACACCCGCAGCAACATATGCGTTCAGCCACTTGCCGCGAACTCCCGGGGCATGACCATCAATAGGACGTCCGGTGCCCAATTCGATCTTCTCCAGTACCTCGTCGAGACCCAGGACCACACCGGGGAAGTTCATTACTTCCGCAATTCCTCGCACACGTGGATGACCAAGAAACGGCTGCATGTCCCGCGCAAGCATTTTGGCTCCAGACGTTTCCATATTAGTTGCGGGAACACATGAAGGAATCATCACCCAGACAGTCATCGGAAGTCCTTCCGAGCTCTCCAGTATATACTGAATGCCGCCGGAACCAAGAACATTTGCTATTTCATGGGGATCGCAAAACACGCCACCCGTACCAAACGGAACCACTATTCTGGCAAACTCCGGCGGAGTCAGCAGAGTCGACTCAATGTGAATATGACCGTCAAGCAGTGCAGGCCCGATCAAACCGCCGTGCAAGTCAATTGTCTCCACAGCTTGATACTCACCGAAGCCGGCTATTCTTCCCTCAAAAATCGCGACATTGGTTTGCTCCATTTCATGCGAAATCGTGTTGGCCAGCGTCACATTTTTCAAGAGCAGGTCCGCCGGCTTGTCACCGCGAGATACCGCGAGCAATCGCTTTTTGGTTTCCAGATTCATGGGAATGGAATTCCTTTTCCAATCAGTTAAGTTAGCACAGATTGCGCCGATTTTCAATTCTTATCAATAGAAAAAACTGCCAACTTCAATGGCAGTTTCATCATGTGAAAACTCATAGCCTGCTTTAGACCAGCTATTAAACTCTTATTCAATTCCGGAGGTTCTGACAGCGAAATCAGTTCATGTTGTAGGACAATTTGTAGGAATGCTGAAAATGGTCTTTTTGACTTGTACAAGTCAGCCGACAATTAGAAGAATACTATCTTGTGCCGCAAACCGTTTATCCTGAGGTGACGAGACAAAGAGTCTACTTCAGTAAGCGTCTCAGTCAGACGGTGATAGAGCTCGTCATCTGTCATCAGCTTACCCGCAGTCCCAGTTCCGCTGTTCAAGTTCGCTACTAAGGTTCGAATCTCATTCGCCACATTAGTGAGGGATGTCATTGCACTATCCACCGAAGCAAGCGTTCCGTCCGACTTGGCATTCAAAGTTTCTGTCAATTCACGGGCGGATGCCATTGTTGCCCGAAGATCGGCAAGCGACGCTTCTAACTCTTCCCGATTTGCTTTCAACATAGAGGCTGATGTTTCCGCGAGCTCGGCCGTGCTTTGCATGGTCCTTGAGAGATTTGACTGATTCGAAGAATCGCCAAGCACCCTGTGCGCGTCGATCAAGACTGAATCAAGATGGTTAAGCGTTACTTCGATACGACCGGTGAAGTCCTGCATTTTGTTCATCATCGCCGCCATTCCCTGAGGATCGGTACCCTGCAGGTCGACGGTAATGTCGGCTCGCGGCTGACTTGTGCCTGTATAAATGCTCAGAGCTTGTCCGGCCATCACCGTCGGAGACTCAATCGTAATCACATAGTCAGAGTATATTATGACATCTTCATCAACGGTTGCCGATACTCGAACGTATCCGTCGTAAAAGTCGATACTGACAACATGTCCCTTTATGACGCCGTTTGCAAGGAGGTTAGCACCCTCTTCGAGTCCGCCCGTGTTTTTAAACAGGACAGTGAATTCATAGCGTTTAGCCTGTAGTCGGAATCCCTTGCCCCACATGATTCCTCCAATCAGAATTACTAGAGAGACCAACACGGTTATTCCGACCTTTAGTTCTTGCTTCATGAAGTTAGCCGCGATATGCGACCGGAGTTGTTGAAGGGAGGTCCTGACAAGTGATTCGAATTCCACGTTGAATCATTTCGTCCAGCGCCATGCGATCCCAGTTTGATAGAAATACATACGGGAGGAATTCCTCGCTCTCCTCACGGAAGTGCAAGCCGCCAATGTGAAGTTTGGGCAAGTGCGCACCTTTGTGGACAAGCTTAAGGGCGTCGCCAGGGCTTTCAAGTACGAGCATTGACTTTGATTTCGAGTAACTACCTTCAGAAAGTCCAAGTCCTGCTTCATCCAAATCCACAATGTCAATCTTGGTTCCTGAGGGTGCACCGGCCTTTAGTGCGGCAGACATTCCGGAATCGAGGACCATGCGGTCGTTCGCAAGTATCAGCCATTCCAATCCAAGCGCACTTACCCAACCGACCATTACCTGTCCGTGCAGCAATCTGTCGTCAATGCGAACAATCGGGTACTCGTTCTTCTTTCTATTCCAAAGAAAAGAAATCATGCAGGTTGTCGTGTCTGAATTCCGCGCACGGCGTCATTTTCCACTGTCCGGGACAGCTCCGCAAGCGACAGCTTTTCGCGCTTGGTAAAGTAAGATAGAAGCATGGGAAGATTAACGCCGGAAACAATGGCTGTATCGCCTTGAATCTTGCCCAAAGAACAGCAGGCCATGAACGGGGAACCACCACACAGATCTACCATAATCAGTGTAGGTTCATTCGTAAGCAATTCTCTGACCTTGCTTTGAATCTGTTCAAGTGACAGTCCGCTATTCGACAGGACACTTGCACCTTCTTGTGGACCGAGAACGGATTCCGCCGCCTCATACAGTGACTTTCCCAGAGTTCCATGCGTGACAAGTATCGCGCGAATCATAGGTTATTCAAAGTCTTTTTCCAAATAGGACTGAAGCGATGTGCGGTTCTCCATCATCTCTGAAAGAGCTTTTCCAAACTCTTTTGCGGGGTGATATCCGTAGACTTTCAGATGAAGGTTCAGCGCAATTGCCTCTGCAATCACCGTAATATTCTTGCCAGGGAAAATCGGAAGGATAACATGTGGAATTCTAACGCCCAAATATTCCTTGTATTGTTCTTCAAGTCCGATTCTCTCATAGTCCACATCTCCACGCCAATCGACAAGTTCTACTTCGGTCTCAACCCGCTTCTGCATGCGAATGGCGCGAACACCAAACATCCTTCCGACGTCTATGATTCCGATTCCGCGGATTTCCATGTAGTGCCGAAGTTTCTCACGCCCCGTACCCATTAAAACATTTTCAGCGGTTCGCGTGAGTTTGACCATGTCGTCCGAAACAAGCCGATGTCCCCTTTCGACAAGGTCAAGAGATACTTCCGACTTGCCGATTCCGCTTCGACCGGTAAAGAGCAATCCGGTACCGTAAACATCCACGAGCGATGCGTGAATCGACTCAGTCGGAGCAAATTTGTGATCAAGATAATCTGACAGAAGGTGCGTCATCTCCGTCGTCGTTAAAGGAGATGAAAAGATGGCGACATTTGCTCTGTCAGCCGCTTCGACCAACTCAACAGGAAGTGAATTATCGTTTGTAACAATAAGACACGGAATGTTGAACTCAAAGACCCGTGAAAGCGTCTTCCGGCGTTGTTCGTCAGTCAGACTTGCAAGGTACTGAATCTCGGTATTCCCGAGAACCTGCACCCTGTCATATGTAAAGAGCTCAATGAACCCCGCCAATGCCAGTCCAGGTCTGTGCAATTCCTTCTGCGTGATTTCGCGCGACAATCCACGCGGGTTATTCCGCAGTTTCAGCTTCAGCCTGGCCTGATTCTCCTGGTAGAAGGCACTTACTTGCAGGGTGTCGGTCATCTATCTTGGGCCGCCTAATGCTTAGCGTGAGTCTTTTCTTTGTACTTCTTAACTTGTACTTCCAACTTATCAACCGCAAGTACGGTGGACTTTCGGAAGTCGTCGGAAATCGCCGAGGCATTAAGAACTGTTCCGTCAACCGAAATATGAATATTTGTCTTTTTGTCTTGCTTATTGAAGGTGAACTCGATTTCGCAGTGCAGAATGTCGTCTGCAAATTTCAATAGTCGCTGAACTTCGGTTTCGGCGAAGTCTTTTAAGGTGTCTGTAGCGTTGAAATGAACTGCGGTGATCTGGGTTCTCATGGCTCCGTCCTTTTGGCGTTACTTGTCCGCCGTCTGGTTTTCGGGTGATGGTTCGCCGGCATGAGGATGAGCTTGGTTGTACACTTCCTTCAGCCGCCGAGCTGTTACGTGCGTATAGCGTTCGGTCGTCCTGACCGATGAATGTCCGAGCAATTCCTGTACCGCACGAAGGTCGGCACCGCGCGACAGCAAATGTGTGGCAAAACTGTGTCGAAGCTTGTGCGGGCTTGCTCCCGGAAGCCAAGCACCAAGCCTTTGCTTGACAATCTTCGCAGCCCTGAATCTTGTTAACGGCAGTCCTCTATCTGATACCCACAGATGAGAACTTGCCAGTGACGGAAACTGTTTATTCTTCGCCGTTATGTAGTCCCACATTGCGCGAACCGCACCACGTGAAAGCGGTACCACTCGCTCCTTGTTGCCCTTTCCAAGAACCCTTACCGTACCTGCGCGCAAGTCGAGAGTCTCCATAGTAAGACTTAAAGCTTCTGAAATGCGAAGGCCGCCGCCGTAAAGCAATTCAAACAGTGCGCGGTCACGAACGTTTGGCCACGAATTCCCAAGTGCATCGATCGCCTGGGCTAATGTCTCCTCGCTGAACACCCTGGGCAGACTCTTTTTAACACGCGGCGGGTCAAGGAGAACAAGTGGATTATCTCTAAGCAATCCGCGACGACGAAGATATTTTGAGAAATCACTGAGAACGGCGCGCTTGCGCTGCAGCGAGCTTGCAGCAAGGTTAGTTGAAGCCCACGCGTACACGATATCCCGAAGGTTCGTGAAATCCCAGTCAACTATCTGAGGTTCACGACTTAGGTTTGTTCTGAGGAGTTGCAATGCCTGCGCAAGATCCCGGTTGTACGCAGCTTGCGTATGAGCGGATCGGCGTCGTGCCGAAAGCTCGGATAGGTATTCGTCAGCGAGCTCCGCGATACTCAGGGTTTTGCTGCCGTTTCTTTCTCGATTTTGTGTTTGCACTTCGGACATTGGTGAACAAGACCTGCTTTAAGGTTCTTCTCCTCCATGTAGGCATTACCGCACTCTGGGCATTTCACAGCAATCGGCTTGTACCAGCTTACAAAATCGCAATTGGGGTAGTTCGAGCAGCCAAAGAACACTTTTCCGCGACGGGACTTTCTGGCTCCGACTTTGCCGCCGCATCCTTCGCGTGGACAATCAATTGCATTGGGGTCAGGCATCGGCTGAATGGTCTTGCACTCCGGGTAGCCTGTGCAACCCAGGAACCATCCAAATCGACTCTTCTTTGGTGCCATAGGCTTACCGCATTTCGGGCAATCTGTAGGCGGGAACTCGGGAGTCTTTTCGGCTTCCAGTGGTTCCGTGTACCGGCACTCGGGATAGTTCGTACACGCGATGAATTTACCTGCCCTGCCCCATTTTACAACCAACTCGCCTCCGCACTCAGGGCACGGCTTGTCCACAGTTTCCTGGATAGCTTTCTTTAACTCCTGTCTATTCTGGTTGACCCGCTCAAGGTCAACAGAAAAGGGCTTATAGAAATCCTTGACAACTTTCTGCCACGCAATACTATCGTTTTCAATCGAATCAAGTTCTTCTTCCATTTGCGCGGTAAAGGAAACATTGAAAATGTCAGGAAACTGCTCCACAAGAACTTTGTTTACTGCCTCGCCCAAGTCTGTCGGCTGAAAACGCCGCTGTTCATTCGTAATGTACTTGCGTTTGATGAGCACCGAAATAATCTGTGCATATGTACTCGGCCGGCCGATACCAAGTTCATCTAATGTTTTGACCAACGAGCCAGGATTATATCGCGGTGGGGGTTCCGTGAAATGTTGGGTCGGCGTGATCTTTTCCGACGGATACTTCTTGCCAACTTTTAACTCAGGGAGTTCGTTGGTCATGTCCGCTTCAATCTGCTCACGCGCGTCTTTCGGAGTCTCGTCGATCGCCTCAGCAAGAACCTGCAAATGGCCGGGAAACAACATTCGGCGACCGCCCGCTTTGAACTCATACTTGCCGACTATTAAAGTCGCGGTAGTGACTTCGAATCTCGCATCCTCGGTTTGAGACGCGACAAATCTCTTCCATATCAGCTCATACAGTTTGAATTGTTCGGGCTTCAGGAACTTCTTCAGTGAAGAAGGATCCCTGCTGATATCCGTCGGGCGAATCGCTTCATGGGCATCCTGAGCGGAATTCTTGGTTTTGAAGATGCGGGGAGACCCGGGCAGGTACTCTTTGCCATAACGGTTCTTGATGAACTCCCTGACGCTTTCAAGGGCTTCCGGTGATACCCGGACTGAGTCCGTTCGCATGTAGGTAATTAAACCGACTGAGCCATCTTTCCCGAGTTCGATTCCTTCATACAACTGCTGTGCAGCCGACATTGTGCGGTCATTTGAGAATCCCAGTCTGCGGGCGGCATCCTGCTGGAGAGTTGATGTCGTGTAGGGCGCGGCAGGTGACGACTTGGATGGCCGGGACTTGAGGTCAGTTAATGTAAACTCCTGACCGGTACAATCCTTGACAATCTTCTTCGCCGTCTTTTCATCAGGAACCTCGGCTTTCTTTCCGTCAATCTTCGACAGCCGGGCCTCGAAAGTTTCCTTCTTGTTTGCAGCAAGCAATGCCGCGATTGTCCAGTACTCTTGAGGAACAAACGCACGAATTTCCTCTTCGCGTTCGCAAATCAGCCGTAATGCAACAGACTGCACGCGCCCGGCCGAAGTACCTTTTGCCACAATCTTTTGCAGCAACGGAGAAACAAGATAGCCGACAAGACGGTCAAGAACCCGACGTGCCTGCTGTGCATCAACCTTCTGCTCGTCTATTCTGCCAGGTTTTGCAAGCGCTTTCTTTACCGCGTCGCGGGTAATTTCATTGAATAGTACGCGCTGAATCTTGTGTCTGTGTTCATCGCCGATCTCATGCGCGATATGATACGCGATTGCCTCACCTTCACGATCGGGGTCAGTTGCTATGAACACTTCATTCGCATCGCGCGCATTCCTTCTGAGCATAGAGATGACGTCTTCCTTGCCAGAAATCGTCACATACTCAGGTTCAAAGTTCTTCTTGAGATTAACTCCAAGTTTCTTCTCCGGAAGATCACGGACATGCCCGACTGACGCTGCAACTGCGAAATCTTTTCCTAAATAGCCGGACAGAGTTCTTGCTTTGGCAGGCGATTCAACAATGACAAACTTTCTGCCAAGCGATGATACATCGGCAAAGGTTCCGTTTGAAGATCGCGATTGCGCTCTCTTGGCGGATGTCTTATTTGCCGAAGCCGTATTCGAACGACCCGGGGCAGATTTCGTCTTTCCGGCCGATGTCCGCTTTGCCGCCGCCTTCTTGTCAGGTGACTTGGATGCTGACTTGGACGTCGTCGAGGTTTTCTTCTTTTTGGTCTTTATGGGCATTTCAGTTAGAAAGCAAAAGCTTCAAGCGCGAGCTCAAAGCTTTGATTTGACGAGAATTGTGACAGCCGTGTAACATCGGCTAAATACATAGAAATTCGGCGTTTTCGCCTAAATCCCGGATCAGTTATGTCAGTGAATCAGTTCAGGAGTCATACGAGCTGAAGCCACAGGGACCATGCTTTCCCCCGGCAGGAGCTCCTTTTCAAACAAATGGGTTGCCACCATCATCTTCATTTCTGACATTTCGGCGGCAGGCGAGCCCATCATTACACATCTCTCAATCAGTTCTTCAATATCAGAATGCGTCAGCACACCAAGGCGCAAAAGCTGAAGGACGTGTCCCAACGCATCACTGCTGATGTATTGCGATTCAATGTCATGAAGAACGCGGAAGGCATTGGGGTTTTGTGGTTCAGCGATTTGCGAGCGATCACGGTTTCCCATGACGCGCTGGTTAAAAACTGAGAACGCCGTGGCCACTTCTCGCCTCGAAAAACCCTGCTTGATCAGGTCTTCCGAGATTCCATCAATTTCATCCAGATTCACGCGGCGAGATTCAATCTCACCAATTACGTACAAAATAATCTCAACTATTCGTTGGTCCATGCAGTGGCCTTCCATTTTACCCTTGCCGGGGTGGGCGAGTTCCACGGTACTTATGTCTATAGCCTAAGTCATAGACAGATCTGCTTTTAGCCATTCGGACGAGGCTCAAGCCAATTTTAGCGAAAAAAACTACTAAAGGCAAGCCTTCTCAATCGGAAACTTCTTCCGCCGCACCGTGGCACTTCTTGTATTTCTTCCCACTCCCGCACGGGCATGGGTCATTTCTACCCACTCTTTCGCCTACTCTGACAGGCTCCTTCTTGCCAACGGCTTCAGTGCCGCCCTGGGGACGGCTCTGCTGGTCACCGCCGCGAGGTGCCTGGGCATAAGCGAGTCCGGAGGCGCTTGCATGTGAGTAAGTCATCGCCGGAGTTCGTGTTACCGTCGATGGTCGCTGCTGAGGTTCAGTCTGTGAGCTTGGCTGTAAACGGTAACTAAAGATGATTCTCAAGGCATCGGCGTTGACTTCGTCCAACATGCGCTGAAACAGCGCAAACCCCTCCTTCTTGTATTCGATGAGGGGGTCCTTCTGGCCATAGGCTCGAAGCCCAACTCCTTCTTTCAAGCCATCCATTGCATAGAGGTGGTCTTTCCAGCGAATATCTATTACTCGCAGAATAGCTTGCCTCTGGAGGTCTCGGAACAAGTCGGACCCAAGCAGAAGCTCTCTGTTCTTTTTTGCCTCTTGAATCCGGTCCATTAACATAGCAGTCTGGTCCGATGGCTTTGCCAGGAAGAAGGCATCATCCCGTGAGAAATCAATCAGGAATGTTCGCATTACCTCTTCCACAAAGGCATCCCGTGCTATGCCATCTCCTTCGCCATGCTTCTCGAAGATGTAATCCACAAAATCGCCAATCATCTCTTCAACCAGAGGCGCTGGGTCTTCACCCCGCAATGCAATGTTCCGTCTCGAATAGACAACAGACCTCTGTTGATTCATGACATCGTCGTATTCAAGCAAGTGCTTTCGGATGCCGAAGTTGTAGGCTTCGACCCGTTGCTGAGCCCGGCTTATTGACCGGGTAATCATGCCTGCCGAAATCACTTCTCCCTCTTTGAGCCCAAGCCTGTCCATAACCGACGCCATTCGGTCTGACCCGAACAGTCGCATCAAGTCGTCTTCCACTGATACGTAAAACTGACTCGCGCCAGGGTCGCCTTGGCGTCCCGCACGACCTCGCAACTGGCGGTCGATCCGGCGAGATTCATGTCGTTCCGTACCCAGAATGAAGAGCCCGCCTTCCGCGCTACTCTTATCGCCTTCCTTGCCTTTCCATTGGACAACTCCCTTTCCCAACTTGATGTCCGTACCCCGGCCCGCCATGTTCGTCGCAATTGTAACAGCGCCGGGTTCT
The DNA here is from genome assembly GCA_013360195.1 of bacterium. Taxonomy (NCBI): domain Bacteria; species bacterium. Next base: position 87,339 of record JABWCQ010000003.1, on the reverse strand, counting down.
CCGGCCTTCGCGATTATCTCGGCCTCTTTCTCGTGCTGCTTGGCATTCAAAACACTATGCGGAATGCGCTTGCCCTTTAGCATTCGAGAAATAACCTCGGAAACGTCCACAGATGTCGTGCCCACAAGGACTGGTTGGCGACGTGCATGCAGTTCAGTGACCCGATCGATTATGGCGTTGTACTTCTCGCGCTTCGTGCGATAAATCAGGTCGTCCATGTCAATCCGGCGTATCTTCTGATGAGTCGGAATGACCATTACTTCCAACTTGTAGATCGAATAGAATTCCGTTTCTTCAGTTTCAGCCGTCCCGGTCATACCTGCGAGTTTCGAGTAAAGACGGAAGTAGTTTTGCAAAGTAATCGTGGCAATCGTCTGGGTCTCTCGTTCTACCTTTACCCCTTCCTTCGCCTCGATTGCCTGATGTAATCCATCCGAGTATCGCCGTCCCGAGAGGATTCGGCCGGTGAATTCGTCCACAATTTGGACCTTTCCATCCTGGACCACATATTCGACATCCTTCTCGTAAATCGTGTACGCTTTCAGCAGTTGCGACACATTCTGTACACGCTCCGCACGATGTGCGTACAAATTCTGAATTCGGGTCTTCTCTTCAGCCTTTGCCTCCTGTGAAAGCTCAGGGTTCGCGTCCAGTTTTGCAAACTCGTCGGCGATATCCGGCAAGAGAAAAAGATCTGGGTCCCCTCCAAAATACTTCGTTAACTGTTGTCTGCCCTTCTCAGACAGATCTGCTTGATGAGACTTCTCGTCAATGGCAAAGTAGAGTTCTTCATCAAGAGTGTGCATCTTCTTGTCACGGAGATACTCGTTCTCGACTCGTTGCCGAAGCTGAGCGTTGCCCGGTTCTTGAAACAGCTTCAGCGTGCGCTTATGTTTGGGAAAGCCACGTTGAAGCATCAATAACCGTTTCCCTATCTCGAACTCATCAGGCTTCGACTCTTGAAGCATTTTCTCAATTTCGTCCGCAACTTTAATTGCCAATTGAGATTGCAAACGAACCAGCTGCTCAACCGAAGGTTTCATTTCTTCATAGCGCTGAGTTGAATGCTCAACCGGCCCGGAGATAATGAGCGGCGTGCGTGCCTCGTCAATCAAGACGCTGTCTACTTCGTCGACAATCGCATAGTGATGCCCGCGCTGGACTACGAAGTCAATATGGTGTGCCATATTGTCGCGCAGATAATCGAATCCGAATTCGTTATTGGTTCCGTAAGTAATATCTTTCGCATACTCCTCGCGACGTTTGGTCGGAGACATATCCGAAGTGATAACTCCGACGGTTAAGCCAAGCATGTGAAATACCGGAGACATCCATTCGGAGTCGCGCTGTGCGAGATAGTCATTGACCGTCACCAAGTGGACGCCGAGACCAGGAAGAGCGTTGAGATAGAGCGCAAAAGTTGCGACAAGAGTTTTGCCCTCGCCGGTTGCCATTTCCGCAATCTTCCCTTGATGCAGGGCAATGCCGCCGATGATTTGCACATCATACGGAATCATGTTCCAGGTCATTTTCTGTCCGCGAACCTCATACTCATAACCAACTAGACGACGACACGCATTCTTGACGGCTGCGAATGCCTCGACCATCAAATCATCGACTGATTCGCCGGAAGATAAACGCGACCGAAATTCATCTGTTTTGGCGCGCAGTTCCTGCTCCGTCAAGGATTGGTACTGCTCTTCGATTTGGTTTATGGCACCAACGAGAGGCAACAACTTCTTGGCTAATCGCTCATGTTTGGTGCCGAAGATCTTGGACAGAAAGAAATCGAACATTTAGATGATTCTCGTCTAATGAATGGGCGGCATTTGTGCCGCCCGTCAGTTTCCGTTTTGTTACTACATCCCTATGAATAATCGGGACGCAAGGAATTCAGGCAAGCCCGCATCTCGGATCTTCTGGGCCGCTTTTTGAACATCATAACTCACGCGAGACCACTGGAAATTCCCTGTTTCTGTATCATATACTAAATAACTTGCGTGTGGATTTCTATCGCGAGGTTGGCCGACTGACCCGATGTTAATGATTCTTCGACCTTCAGGTCCAGCAAAATGTGCAGGTATGTGCGAATGACCAATGAATGCTGTCCGGCCTGGCGGCATTATGGCAAAGTGCTGTGCCGCTTCATCTGGGTTGTGAATGTAATTCCATGCACTTGGATCCTTTGGAGTTGAGTGCACAAACAGCACTTCCTCTTCCATGTGAGTCAGAGGTAACTCTCCGAGCCACTGCTGGAATGAGTCCTCAATGCATTTCTGCGACCACTCAATTGCTGCGCGCGCATACGCGTTAAAGAACTGCATCGGTGTAATGCCGCAAAGGGCGCTATCGTGATTGCCCATAACCGTTGCGGCACAGTGTTCCCGGACCAGTTCACAGCATTCATTCGGACTTGCTCCATATCCGACAACATCGCCAAGACATACAATTTTCTCGAGATTCTGGCGACCGCAATCTTCCATGACCGCTTCAAGAGCGGGCAAGTTGCCGTGAATATCGGATATAACGCCGATCTTCATCGTTGCACAGTTTCGGACTCAAGTTTCTGTTTGCGCAGGTCGTTCTTCTTCAGATCTGCACATACTGCATCCAAAATTCCGTTTACGAAACGTCCGCTTTGCCCGGTAGAATACTCTTTGGCCAGTTCAATCGCCTCGTTAATGGTAACTTTGTACGGGATATCATCGAAGTACAGAAATTCCGCAATGGCCATGCGAAGAATGATCAAATCAATTACCGCCAAACGAGCTAAATCCCATTTCTGCACGGCCTTGCGAATTGACTCGTCGATTCGCTCGTCACCGGAAGCAACATGTTCACAGAGTTTTCTGCAGAAACCCAAATTTGGGTCTTCCTTGGCATCTTTGAGTATGTCGCCGAAACACTGCTCGACGGGATATCCGGTAAGCCGGGTGGCATAAAGCACCCGCAGCGCCCACTCGCGAGCGGATCGTCTACTTCGCATTCAGATTAATGTCCTATAGCCAATAATGCAAGTTCAAAGAATCTTCGCGGCGACCTTCAATCAAGTCGAAAAACGCTGATTGAATCTTCTTGGTAATCGGCCCGGCCTTTCCTTCGCCAATGATGACCTTGTCTACCGAACGAACCGGTGTAACTTCTGCAGCAGTGCCGGTAAAGAACACCTCGTCAGCAATGTAAAGAAGTTCGCGAGGAATCAGTGTCTCGGTCACCGTAACACCAAGCTCTTTAGCCAATTGGATAATGCAGCCACGGGTGATTCCCGGCAGGACAGAAGCACCAAGCGGCGGGGTCACAATCTTGCCGTCTCGAATGACGAACACATTCTCACCTGATCCCTCAGACACATATCCATTCATGTCCAATGCTATGCCTTCCGTAAAACCAAGATTCTGCGCGTCAACCACGGTCAGATGCGAATTCGCATAGTTTGCCGCAGACTTGGCCAGAGCCGGGAGCGTGTTTGGCGCAATTCGAGTCCAGCTTGATACCATCACGTCAACACCCTGCTCAAGCGCCTCAGGGCCAAGGTATTTACCCCACCTTAATGGGATGATCACACATTCAGTGGGACAAGCACGCGGATGCACACCCAATGAGTTGTATCCTCTGTAGAAGAGTGGTCTGAGATACGCCTCTTCCATATTGTTTGCAATCACCACTTCAGCACACGCCAGTTCAATCTGCTCGTGAGTAAACGGCATGGGCATGCGGTATATTTTCGCCGAGTCAAAGAAACGGCGGATATGCTGCTTCAGTCCCCAAATTGTGGTTCCGCGCTCCGTCTTGTACGCGCGAATACCTTCAAACACGGCTGAACCATAGTGAAGTGCGTGGGTGGCAACATGTGTCGTTGCATCTTCCCACTTGACGAGTTTGCCACTCATCCAGATCTTAAGTGTTTCGTCAAATGCCGATTTCGCCACTCTCGGCTCCTTTTGTATAACTGTTTCCATTAGCTGCTCAGTAAAGTTCGTGCAATGATAGTTCGTTGTATTTCAGATGTGCCCTCGTAAATCTCAGTTACTTTCGCGTCTCGCAGCATTCGCTCGACTGGAAAATCCTTGAGATAGCCGTTGCCACCGTGAATTTGCACTGCTTCCATGGCTACCTTCATGACCACGTCGGATGCATAGAGCTTAGCCATGGCCGCCTCATTTGTAAATTTCTGACCCGTGTCCTTCTTGCGTGCCGCGCTGTAATTCAACAAGCGTGCAGATTCCGTCATTACTTGCATGTCGGCAAGTTTGAACTGTATCGCCTGAAATTCCGATATTGGTTTGCCAAACTGTTCGCGTATTTTCGAATATTTGACGGCCTCGTCCAAAGCGCCTTGCGCAAGACCAATGGCCTGTGCGGCGATTCCAATTCTGCCGCTATCCAATGCTGTCATGGCAACCTTGAAACCATCGCCTTCCTTGCCCAATAGATTCTCTTTAGGCACGCGGCACTCATCGAGAATGATCATGCAACAGTCGGAGGACCGGATTCCCATCTTCTTTTCATTCGGACCGCGCTTAAAGCCCGGGAAACCATCCTCGACGATGAATGCACTGATTCCCTTCGCCTTTTGCGTCTTGTCCGTACGTGCCATTACAATAAATGTATCTGCAATGATGCCATTCGTAATGAAGGCTTTTTCGCCGCTTAAGATATAGTCATCCCCGTCTCTTATCGCAGACATCGATAGCCCGGAAGCATCAGATCCTGATCCAGGTTCCGTCAAGCAGAATGCGCCAAGTTTCTTGCCTTCCGCCAGAGGACGCAGGTAACGAGCGTGCTGGTCCGGTGAACCATATTTTTGGAGGGGATAGCAAACGAGGGAGTTGTTCACGGACACAACGACACCTACTGCCGGATCAACGCGTGACAGCTCTTCGATAACGATGGCATATGTCACCGTATCCATCCCCGCCCCGCCAAGTTCTTCTGGAGTGTTTACTCCCATGAACCCGAGCTCGGCGATCTTCTTGCAGATTTCGACAGGAAAGATACTTTTCTCGTCGCGCAATGCCGTTGTAGGAGCCACCTCTTTTTCGGCAAATTGGCGAATTACATTCTTTACTTCAAGGTGCTGTTCGGAAAGGAGGTGATCCATGTTAAATACTGCGTAATTTAAATAATCGAATTGGTTTCGTTACACTGACACTTTGACTGCTGTACCACTTGCCGAGACCATGAGCATCGATCCGCCGGAGCCAATCACTTCGTAATCAAGGTCGACTCCAACCACTGCATTCGCACCAAGTTGCTTGGCATTGTCCGCAAGTTCCTGCAATGCAATGTCACGCGCCTTCCGCAATTCGTTCTCATACGCGGAGCTTCGACCCCCAACAATATCTCTGATACCGGCGAACAAATCCTTGAAGATGTTCGCTCCCACAATTGCCTCGCCCGCCACTACACCGAGGTACGCTTCTATCTTTCGCCCGTCGACGCCGGGGGTAGTTGTGATAATCATGAAGTTGCTTCCTATTTTGCGTAGTCGTAAAATCCGCGGCCAGACTTTCGTCCCAGATAACCTGCAGCTACATATTTCTTCAGCAAAGGACATGGACGGTATTTCGAGTCACCCAAATCTCGGTGCAGGACATCCATAATCGCGAGGCATACGTCCAAACCAATTAGGTCTGCAAGTGCCAACGGTCCCATCGGATGGTTCATGCCGAGTTTCATGACTCCGTCGATTGCTTCAGCTTCGCCAACACCTTCCATCAAGCAGTACACGGCCTCATTTATCATCGGCATAAGTATCCGGTTAGACACAAAGCCGGGAAAGTCATTAACCGTAATCGGAGTCTTGCCGAGAGCCTTTGAGAACTCGACGACTGCTTCGTGGGTTGAGTTATCCGTGGCAAGACCACGTATGACTTCAACCAGCTGCATCATCGGAACGGGATTCATAAAGTGCATGCCGATGAACTTGTTTGCCCTTTTCGTTGAAGCCGCGATTGTTGTTATTGAAATTGTGGACGTATTTGACGCAAGAATCGCGTCCGGCTTGGCAAGAGAATCCACTTTCGTGAAAAGATCCTTCTTAACGGACTCACTCTCGACGATTGCCTCTATCACGATATCCGCATTCCGCACACTTTCAACAGAAAGTGATCCATTAATCCTGCTTAGTGTTGCAGTTTTATCTTCCTCGGACAAGGTTCCCTTGCTCACCTGGCGAGCCAGGTTCTTGTCAATCGTCGACAATGCGCGATCAAGCAGTGCCTGTGATGTTTCGATAAGCTGAACTGTGCAGCCTTTCTGTGCACAAATGTGAGCAATCCCGTTGCCCATTGTACCGCCGCCAATCACGGCTACATTTGAAATTGTCATTATGAATTATGATTTAATTTATAGCATTTCAACGGCGAGTGCAGTCGCCTCGCCACCGCCATTGCAAATTCCAACAACACCCCGCTTCGCACCACGATCACGAAGCGCATGAAGCAAGGTAACAACAATTCGGCATCCAGAGGAGCCTATTGGATGCCCCAAAGCCACTGCACCGCCCCAAACGTTTACTTTGTCTGCGGATGCACCGATCTGCTTCATGTTATAGAGTCCAACCACAGCAAAAGCCTCATTCAGCTCAAACAAATCAACATCAGAGACCTTCCAGTCAATACGTCGCAGCAATTTCTGAACAGCCGGTGCCGGTGCAGTAGCGAACCACACAGGCTCATGACTGTATGTAGTATAGCCGACAACTCTGGCCAACGGTTTCAGTCCGCGTCGGTGTGCCTCCTCAAACGACATCATCATGACAGCCGATGCACCGTCGTTGATCTTCGATGCATTTGCCGCCGTGATTGTGCCGTCTTTCTCGAATGCAGGCTTCAGCTGGGACATCTTTTCAAAATTGACATTGGGGGGCTCTTCATCAACTTCGATTGACACCTCACCCTTTTTGCCTTTAATCACGACCGGGACGATTTCGTTCTTGAACTTGCCATCCTTCTGAGCGGAAATGGCACGGCGGTATGATTCAGCTGCGAATTCGTCCTGTTCCTCTCGAGAAATCTTGTGCTCGCGTGCGCACTTTTCAGCGCATGATCCCATGTGGATGTTGTTATGCGGGTCCCAAAGTCCGTCAGTGATCATAAGGTCATTTATTGAGCCGTTACCTAAACGGTATCCACTGCGAGCGCGATCAAGAATGTATGGCGCAAGGGACATGTTTTCCATGCCGCCGGCAAGCATAATCTTTGCTTCCCCCAGCGCGATACTTTGAGCTGCGGACATGATGGCACGCAATCCCGATGAACAAACCTTGTTGACTGTCCATGCAGATACTGTATCGGGGATTCCTGCAAAAAGTGCAGCTTGGCGAGCGGGTGCTTGTCCTGCCCCGCCCTGCAATACCTGACCAAGGATTACTTCATCAACCTCATTGGCTTCGACGTTTGATTTATCGAGATTCGCTTTCAGAACATGTGCCGCCAATGCTGGCGCGGGAACTGATGCAAGCGACCCCATAAAGGTTCCAATTGCCGTGCGTGCGCCTGATGTTATGACAGGTGTATTCGGGTTCATTACGTTTAATGGACTTTAGTGTATTATGATTGTTGAACTATATGTTCAAAAGTGAAATTGTCTTCCGACACTCGTTTCAATCTTCCGAGCCGGTTTCGCGGTGCGTGTACAAGTACGACCGCGTCCTCATTTTCTGCCGCAAGCGACAAATACTTCCTTTTGGCGGCCGCAAGTTCGTCCGGATTCTGGTCGTAAGACATCCCGCTGTCCATCGCGAGCTGAGCCGTTGTGGGAAGCAGATCGCTCAAGTAAAACAGCCCAGGTTGTCCATCATTTCCGACTCTAACAGCCATATGCCCCGCAGTGTGTCCGCCAGTCCAATGGCAACCTAACCACGGAAGAACTTGACTATTCTGTTCGGTCAGCAATTCGAATTTTCGACTTGCGTCTAGCGGTTCATAATCATCCGCGCTATAACCGTCGTCGCCGGCAAGGTGTAAGCGGCGCGCGTTTTCCAGTTCGGTTGCTTGCAAGACCACCTTTGCTCTTGGAAATGTAGGCTCAAGTTGACCGCTGAATCCAATGGTCGTGCACGCCCCGGCATGGTCCCAGTGCAAATGAGTCAATACAACGAGGTCAATGTCTTCACGTCTCAGACCAAGAGTTTTAAGCCGACTAAAGACTCTCCTTGGCCAGTCAAGATTGTAACTGCGTCGCTCCGCGATTCGTTCCTTGTCACCCGTACCCGGATCAACAATAACCGTCAAGTCGTCGCCACGAAGCAGCAGACTATTGAACCCGACCTTGATCCTCGGCCGAAACTTTGACTTGTTGAGCAGTTCAGCGTTCCGGCCTTTTGCGATCTTCACGAAAGTCTCGGGACGCAATTCAAACAGACCATCGTCCAACACATCAACCTGGACTTTACCAACAGTCAAACGCATGTCGAATGTGCGCGCACGATATACATCAGGCGAAAACAATCAACCGTTTGCAGCGTCCCATTCTTTGAGAATCGCTCGCGCAATGACTAATCGTTGAATCTCTGATGTTCCTTCACCAATTTCAGTCAATTTGTTGTCGCGAAACATTCGTTCCACGGGGTATTCGCGAATGTAACCATATCCGCCGTGAAGTTGGATAGCTTGAGATGTCACTTTGGCTCCGACTTCGCTGGCAAAAAGCTTTGCCATCGCAGCTTCCTGAGAGAAGTCTTCGCCCTGATCTTTCTTCCTAGCGGCATCAAAAATCATATGACGTGCAGCTTCGATATTCACGTACATGTCGGCCAACTTGAATTGTGTAGCTTGAAAATCCGCGACTCTCTGGTCAAAGGCCTTTCTCCCGGTAACGTATTTTAGCGTTTCGAGATATGCGCCTTCCGCCAAGCCCAGCGCCATCGCGCCAATGGAGATTCGACCTCCATCGAGCGTCATAAGCATCTGCTTAAAGCCCTCGCCGGGTCGTCCTAATAAATTGTCTTTAGGAACTCTTACATCGTTGAAGTGGAGCACAACAGTGTCGGAACCGCGGACCCCTAGTTTTCGCTCCTTCTTGCCAACGGCAAATCCGTCCCAGTCGCGTTCGACGATGAAGCAGGAAATCCCACGAGTACCTTTGCCTTTTTCGGTGACGGCACTTACCACATACGTCTTTGAATAAGATCCATTCGTGCAATACACTTTTGTGCCGTTAAGAAGGTAGTGATCACCCTGATCAAGGCATGTCGTCTGCGTCGCGCCGGCATCACTACCGGCTTGCGGCTCCGTAAGACCAAACCCACCCATGTGCTTGCCTGCACACAGGTCAGGAAGGTACTTCTTCTTCTGCGCCTCAGTTCCAAACAAGTAGATGGGGCCACAACCTAACGAGATGTGTGCAGCTAATCCTAGCGCTGTTGAGCCGCAGACTTTGGCGACTTCTTCAACCGCCAAGGCATACGAAGTGTAGTCCATTCCGGCACCACCGTACTCCTCAGGGTACGGAATGCCCATCAGTCCGAGCTCGCCCATTTCCGCAAAGATTTCTTCAGGAAATCGTTCCGTCTCATCAATTTCCGCAGCAATAGGCTTAATTCTAGTTTGAGCAAAATCGCGCACCATGTCACGAAGCATTTTCTGCTCTTCAGTCAGAGGGAGTCTGTCTCCAAGGCTCATCGGAGGTCTGGTTCCTTAAGGTTCGTCGTACAAATTATCTAGTGGATTATCACCGGCACCTTCATTCCTTCGCCGGTTTCGTTTCAATTCGTCTTTAAGCGCCTGATACTCCTCTGGAGAGATGTCTGCATCACGCAGCATCCGCTCAATCTTCTCGAGATCAGGCAACTTTTTCTTGTCCGCTGATTTCTTATCATTACTTTTCATGAGTAGATCCAATCGCAGCGGCGATTGACCGCGTCAAATAGTCATTCGAAGATTGCGTCTCGTCCAGTGGGACTTCGAATGTTACGGACGGTCTCGCGCCGCGCGCAATAAGCGGTCCGATTAAGGTTGAGATATTTACTACACCCCGGCCAAGTCCCCAATGCAGATCGGATTCTCCGTCATTGTCGCTAAGATGCAGATGAACGATTTGCTCCGAAAAGCTATCAATCCAAGATTTGGCAGGAACCTTTGAAAAGCACGCAGAGTGACCTGTATCGAAACACATTCCGAGGAAAGGATGTTGAACCCGTTCGAATATCTCCTCAAACAATGTTGTGTCGAGCTCGTAGGTGTTTTCCATGGCCAGTACAATACCATTGTTCGATGCAATATCGAGCAGCTGGTTTAGCTTGACGCAGAACTTGTCAAGCCAGACAGGTCTGTAAGTCGTCGGGTACTGAGGCAAATAGCCCGTGTGAAAAACAATCAGAGGTGAACCAAGAATCCGCGCGCCTTCGATGCTTGCCGCCAGACACTGGTACGAATACTCGGCAATATGATCGTCTTTAGACGCAATGGCAATGCTATTGAACGGACCGTGGCATGCGACCGGCAGCTGTGCCTCCGCAAGATCATCCGATAATCCAAGCAGGGTGTCCCACTTAACCCGGGGCCACAAATCCGAGGTGTCATTGAATACTATTTCTATTCCAAGACCGATGTCTGAGACTCTTGGAATCGCCATGGCAACGTCTCGAATCCCGATATAGACACACCGTGGATGCAGGATGTCTGTCATGGCTTCTTTAGCTGGACAAGCGGTGTATCTGCAGACACAGTTTGTCCGTTGGATACATGAACAGCTTCAATCGTGCCCGCCCTCGGCGCCCGCAGATTATGCTCCATCTTCATTGCTTCAAGTACAGCAACAATTTGATCTTTGGCCACAAATTCACCGGGTCTCGTATCAATCTTTATCACAATGCCAGGCATCGGTGCGCGAATGACATCAGCGTCTCCATGCACCGTGTGTCCTTCAGTCGATTCTTCAAGCTCGGTCAACTCATACACATACCCGTCAAGCCAGACATATGCTTTGTCCTTCTCTCTGGCGCTGACTGCCGTGTAGTTCCGTTCTGAGGTCCGAAGACTGACCCGTTGACCACTTTGTGCGACCCGAAACGTAGTAGCGTCATCACCAATGGCTATTTCGACTTCTGTCGGTGACCGCCGTTGAAATGACGCACAAACTGTCGCATCCCCGATTTGAAAACACCTTTTCACGATCCAGTCCCTGCAAGCCGCCAGTCACCAAGCGTTATCCATGGTGTTGATGCTGATTCAGTTCTTTGATTACCGGAGGTTCGATGTGCAATACGACTGAACTCGTGCGCCACAGAAAGGACAGCTGCCAGTTTATCCCCCGACGGCTTCGGCTGCTTCCAATCATCAAAAAACTCTGAAAGAAAATGCGTTGTTAGATTGCCTTTGTTAAACTCTGGATGTGCCAAGACTTCTTGCATGAAACCAATGGGAGTCTTGACTCCTAACAAGATATAGTGCTTCAATGCGTCTCGCATCCTGCGAATTGCGTGGTCGCGATTGTCTGCCCAGCAAATCACTTTACTCAGGATTGGGTCGTAATATACTGGCACTTGAAATCCTTCACAGATCCCGCTGTCAATTCTCACTCCAGGTGCATGAGGTTCGTCAAGCTTCAAGATTGTTCCTGTTGAAGGAAGGAATCCATTATCCGGGTCCTCTGCGTAGATTCGGCACTCTATCGCATGACCCTGGAACTTGATCTCATTCTGGGTTTTTGGTAAACTTTGTCCGGCGGCGACGGCAAGCTGCCATGCGACCAAATCTTCACCTGTAACCATTTCGGTCACAGGATGTTCAACCTGCAATCGGGCATTCACTTCCAGAAAATAGAATTCACTTCCGTTCAGAAGAAATTCAACCGTGCCAGCGTTACGGTAGTCGGCCGCCTTCACAATCCTGATGGCAGCTTCACCCATTTGCTCACGCAGTTCCGGAGAAAGGGCAACACTCGGACTCTCTTCAATAATCTTCTGATGACGACGTTGAATTGAGCACTCCCGTTCGCCCAAGTGCACCGCATTCCCCGTATTGTCACAGAATACTTGAAATTCGATGTGACGGGGATTCTTAATGTACTTTTCCAGGTAGACCGCGTCATCTCCGAAGGCAGACATCGCTTCTCGCTTGGCGGCATCAATCGACGACTGCATTTCAGAGGAACGCAGTACAACGCGCATGCCTTTGCCGCCACCACCAGCTGCGGCCTTGACTAGGACCGGGTATCCGATTCGCTCTGCTTCCTGCAAAGCTTGCTCGGCGGTTGCATTCGGCAGCAACGCGCCAGGCGTGACCGGAACATTGTTTCTTAACGCTAACTCACGAGATGCAATCTTGTCGCCCAGAAGTCCCATGGCTTCGGCGGGCGGACCAACAAAGATCAAACCGGCGAGTTGTACGGCGTTAGAAAATTTCGGGTTTTCAGACAGAAATCCGTAGCCTGGATGCACGGCATCAGCGCCGTGCTCACGCGCCGCAGCAATTATCTTCTCAATATTCAGATAGCTTTCGCCCGCCGGGGACGATCCAAGGTGAACCGCTTCATCTGCGGTTTCAACATGAAGCGAATCGCGATCGGCATCGCTGTATATTGCGACTGTCTTGATTCCTAGTGCGCGTGCTGTCCGCATTATGCGGACGGCAATTTCACCCCTGTTTGCTACAAGGAGCTTGCGAATCACTTTCTAACGCTCCAGCTAGGTTTACGCTTTTCAAGCAAAGCCGTGAGACCTTCCTGACCTTCCGGACTTACTCTTTGACTTGCTATTTTCTTGGGAGCGTACTCTCGGGCAATGTCAAGCGACATTCTGGGAACATCACGAAGAAGTTCCTTTGCAGTTGCTTGCGCGCTTGGAGCAGCCGCTAACAGCTCATTGATCCATTTCTCGACGGCTTCATCCAAGCCGGATTCTGGAACAACCTCGGTTGCAAGCCCAATTCTCTCGCACTCCCTTGCTGAAATACGACGACCCGTCAAAAACAACTCACGTGCCCGACCTTCTCCAATCCTGCGCAGCACGAAAAGCGATATTGTTGCCGGTACAACGCCGAGTCGCACTTCGCTGAATGCCGTCACTGCATTCTCGGCCATCACGACAATATCTGAACAGCAAAGCAGACCCGCACCTCCGCCAAATGCACCCCCTTGAACGCGAGCTATAATTGGTCTGGGAAACTCGTAAACAGACCGGAACAAATCAAATATCTTCTCCGCATCCCCGATGTTCTCCTGCATGGATACGTCCCTTTGCGCCCGCATCCAGTTTGCATCTGCGCCTGCACAAAAGGTCTCGCCGTCTGCAGTCAGTACAAGAACTCTGAGATCGTCGTTGCTTCGAAGGTATTTCAAACTGTCCGTCAGTTCGGCAATGACTTCGGCATTCAATGCATTGCGAGCTTCGGGTCTTGCCAAAGCAATTCGGGCTATACCGTCAGTGACTTCGAGTCTCAAAAAGCTCACTTAACAACCCCCGGTAAATCACGGAGGGCGGTTTCCAGTTCAGCCAGTTTCGCCGAACCAATCACATATGTCTTCCGTCCGTGCTTAACTTCGAGTCCCTTGCCCATTCGCATATTGTAGTAGGTCTTGCCGCGATAAAAGTGGATTCCAACGCCAGCCAAAAAAGGAATTTTCTGCGGACCTATTATTTCGATCTCGTTCGATGGTATTCGTTTCGTCCAAATGCTCGGCCCAAATGTCAATCCGGAAGCCGTCACTCGCGTTGTCATTTGCATAAAGGAACTCATCAGCCAGCTTATACCAATCCCGGCCGCGAACATACTTAGTACAACAAGCAGCGGCATCTTGGTAAAAACCGGTATCACGAAGAACGCCGCGGCGGAAGCAAGAGTTAAAGGTCCTCGCAAAGGTATGTCCTGTTGCTCCTCAAACAGCGTGCTCTCCATGGTTACATTCGGTAAACGCCCGGCTGGTACTCAGGGACAGGCGCGTTGGCGGACATCGCGATTCCCAATCCCAGCGCGTCTCTTGTTGAGAGCGGATCCAAGATCCCATCATCCCATATCCGAGATGTCGAATAGTACGGATTGCCTTCCCGATCATATTGTTCGAGAACCGGCTGCCGGATTGCCTCTGCCTCTTCGTCCGTCAATCTTTGTTGCTTTGCCTCAAGTTGCTCGCGCTTGACTTGCACCAAAACATCCGCCGCTTGTTGCGCTCCCATCACGTTAATCCGTGAATGCGGCCACATCCATAACAATCTTGGGGAATATCCTCGCCCGCACATCGCGTAGTTGCCGGCACCCGCAGAGGAACCGATTACGACTGTGAACTTAGGGACATTTGCGCATGCTACTGCATGCACCATCTTTGCGCCGTCAGAAGCAATTGCGCCATGCTCGTATTCTTTGCCGACTATGAAGCCCGTAATGTTCTGCAGAAAGACAAGCGGGATTTTGCGCAAACAACAGAGTTCGATGAAATGTGCACCTTTTTTCGCGGATTCACCGAATAGTACACCGTTGTTGGCAACTATACCGACAAGATAGCCGTGAATTCGAGCGAATCCGCAAACAAGTGATGTTCCGTACCGGGCTTTGAATTCCTGAAACCGTGATCCGTCGACGATTCGGCCAATAACTTCCTTCATATCAAAAGGCTTGCGGACGTCAACCGGCACGATGCCAAGAAGTTCTTCCGGTTCGTAGTAAGGTGCTTCAGGCGACTCGTGATCAAACTGAAACTTCGTTGAGTCGCCTAATGACTCAATAACTGATCGGGCAATGTCGAGGGCATGAGCATCGCTCTCGGCAAAATGGTCTGCAACGCCACTGATTCTGGTGTGAACATCTGCACCGCCAAGTTCTTCCGCGCTAACATCCATTCCTGTCGCCGCCTTGACGAGTGGCGGACCGCCGATGAAGATTGTTCCGGTACCTTTGACGATTATCGTCTCATCTGACATTGCAGGAACATATGCGCCGCCAGCCGTGCAGGACCCCATGACAACTGCGATTTGTGGAATTCTCCGCGCACTCAAGTTCGCTTGATTAAAGAATATTCTGCCGAAATGGTCACGGTCCGCAAATGTACCAGCCTGTTCCGGGAGAAAAATCCCGCCTGAATCTACAAGATACACGCAAGGAAGGTGATTTTGCATCGCGATTTCTTGAGCGCGAAGATGCTTCTTAATAGTCATGGGGAAGTAAGTTCCCCCTTTGACTGTAGCGTCGTTCGCAACCACCAATACTTCCTTGCCGTGTACCACCCCTATCCCAGTTACCATCCCTGCCCCGGGCGCTTCGTTGTCATACATGTCGAACGCAGCCAGCGGACTCAGCTCAAGAAACGGAGTTTCCGGATCAAACAGACGATTCAGGCGTTCCCTTACAGGTAATTTGCCGCGGGCAATGTGCCGCTCAATATGCTGTTTTGGCCCGCCGGCAGGATGAAGTGCCGTAAGCTTTGAGCGCAAATTGTCCACGAGCGACTGCATGGCTGCGGCATTCTCTGCAAAGCCCGGATCAGTCGGACGAACGTTAGTCGGTAGTCGCTTCAAGAGGATTAATTCAGTTTGCTCGATTTGCCTTACGAATGGCGATCTGTCCATTCACCGAACTGCATTCCACAAGATACTTGCCGCCATTTACAACAAGTTCAAATTCGTCGCCAATCATTTTCTTCTGGTGGTCACCCGACCACTCCGAATAAACAGAACCGTTTATAACCGAATTCGCGACAACTTTCATATCCGAATTCTCCGGAAGTGCCAGCGTTATCACTCCATTGGCTGTTGACGCAGAGATATTCCCTGCCAATGACCTATGCACGGAAACGTTGATCTCCCCGTTAGCCGTATTGAATTCGCTGTTTCCATTCAAAGTGCCGATGTCAACAGTCACCTGCCCGTTCGCACACGAAGCATTCAAGAAACCACTTACACCCGTTGCTGACAGAAACGTAATCTCGCCATTTGCGCATTCAAGATCGGCGCTGCCTGTCATTTCAGCAGCTTCAATTTCTCCGTTCGCACAAGAAGCGGTCAAGTCAATACTACGTGGAGCGGAAATAATGAAATCGATGTTGGCGCTTATGTCGTTCCACGACAATTTCGATTCTGGATATTCACCATAAACGCGCAAATTTTCACCAGAGCGCTTAACTATGGGTCTGAATTCCTTAAGAAACTCCTCGCCGTCCTCGAGATTGTCTGCCTTGATCTCTACGCAGGCTTCGACATATACAGAGCTGCGGTCTTCGCCGGTCAGCCGGATGAAGCCGTTCAATGATTCGATCTCAAGTGTCTTCAAATCCATTGCGGATTCGTCGAATCGAAGCGTATCACGATAGACGTATTCGTCACCCGTTTTTGCAAACTCGCCGGCGCTCGCTGCGGACAGATATGCGAGCACACAAAACAGTACTTTCTTCATTAATGCTTCCTTTCTAACGTGAAGTTGGAAGCGGGACCTCAAATTTGGGTTCAACATCGCTCGCACGGTCGCGCAAATTAAGGCTGTAATTGCCATAGCCCAACCGCACTATTTCAAGAGGTGGCACTCCGGCACCCCGATAAGCAACTACTTTCGCGCCATCTGCACCGGAGCCAACATACTTGGTAACCAAAAACTCGCCGCTGAAGAGTTTGAGAGTCTGTTCTTCGCCGGCCCGCGGATGATCTTCCCGGTCATAGTCAAGCTGCCCGGTAGGCGGACCAAAATAGCAGTTGGCAAGTTCTTCCTTGTTCAGTCGCCAAAGAGAGCGATAGGCTTCGCCCAGGCCGCCATTAGCCGAGAGAACGAGATCAAAGTCCACAGAAGGTCGGTCATCCTCAAAACTCTTAAATGTGGCCTGAAACCAAGCGGATGGCTTGCCAAGCCAGGTTACAGACCCAAGATAAATCACGGTCACATGTGCAAGCACAGGACCAAAGGGTCCGGAAGTCTCAGACCATTCTGTCAGCGCGTACGTCGCGCTTGTACCGGTAGTCTCGTCGTCAAGAAATCCACGATAAATCAACCTGCGAACCCAAGTGAGTGCCTGAGCCTTGAGTTCCGAAGTTTTGTCACCTTCGCTTAATTGTAAATCCTTAAGTTCACCCGACGAAGATGTATCAGCTTCAAGCGAGTCGGTTTGCAGTGAGTCTTCATTGACTTTCGGCTTGTTCGGGTCATAAGAATATTGCGCCTGCGCAGGCAGCAGAATGAGTAAAAGCAGTGCAAGTGCTGCGTGGCGAGCAATGAGCATCAGAATGTGGCTTTGCGAGTGTTCTTAACAAGGACTTCTGTCAACTTCATGGGTTCAACAATCACAGCACCCTGGACCCCATCACCATCCCAGCCATTCGCATACCAACCTGCGCCATCTTCCACAAACAGGCTGTATTTGCCCTCCTTGCAAGCGATAGTGAACTTGCCGGATTCGTCGCAGACAGTTTCGGCCACCAGCTTTGCTGACACAGAATCCACACTCGCCCCGGGAAGTCCCTTAACCGGTTCATAGAGCCGCACCCGAAGACCTGAACCCGGTTTAATCTGTTTGTCGCGGGTCTCTTTGTCAAGCATCGGCATGAAGTTGCCTTCCCAGATTTCGACTACACCTGTTACACCGCTCGCCGGAGCCGCCGGGGGGTCTTGGTTCTTAGCTTCCTTGCGACCCATACCAAACGCGCTAACCGCCATAAGGAGAATCGCAACCAGTCTTATTCTGCGAAAGTTCATCGAATGTCCTTTATGCGAAGTTGTGTCGTCTTACGATTCTGATACTCGTTCTCCTCAATCACATACACCATTTCATAGGTACGCCGACCATTCATGAATTTGTCAATGTGATCGCCGAGATTAAAGCCGATTGCCTCAAACTGCGCGCCATGCTGAGACGCCATCAGTTTCAGGTGATTCTGACCGACTATTCGCGGAGGGTATGACGTGGAGAGGTCTCGAGTGACAAATGTCGGCCGCATATTCTGCGGGCCAAAGGGCTCGAACTTCTTCAAAGTGTCAACAACTTCAGGCGTTATCTGATCAAGTCCGATCTCGCTTTCGATACGCACTTTGCGGACCAAATCGTCACTTGTCATCAATTCCTTGCAAGCCTCCTCAAACCTTACCTTGAAGGCTGCAATGTTTTCGGCCGGTATCGTAAGTCCCGCGGCATACTTGTGGCCGCCAAACTGCTCCAGCAAATCGGAACAGGCCTTTAGTGCATTAAAGATATCGAAATTTGAAACGGACCTTGCCGAACCTTTTCCCATTCCATTTTCTACCGATATCATGACTGTTGGACGGTAGAATTTCTCAATCAAACGAGAAGCGACTATCCCGATGACTCCAGAGTGCCATCCTTCGCGCGCCAGCACGATGGAATGGCGTTCAAGCGGATTCATGGTGTAGCGAATCTCTTCGAGTGCCTGTGCAAGGGTGTCGTTGTCAATTTCCTTGCGCCGACGGTTCTCCTGCTCCAATACTTGTGCGACTTCCCGAGCCTGTGCCTGATCCCGCGTTGTCAGAAGCTGCACAGCACGCATCGCGCTGCCCATGCGTCCAACAGCGTTGATACGAGGCGCGATGTTGAAGACAATTTGTCCAACATCAATTTTGCCGCCTCGAACGCCGGCCGATTCAATTAGGCTGGCAAGTCCAACCTCGGGAGCATCGTTCAGCTTCTCGAGCCCCTCTTTCACTAACACCCTGTTCTCATCCACCAAAGGAACGATATCCGCCGATGTTCCGAGTGCCACAAGGTCTATATACTTGAAGGCGTAGTCGCTGGCAAGCCCAAGTGTTTTTGTAATGCCTTGGGCTAGCTTGAAAGTAACCCCTACTCCAGCAAGCTCTGTAAACGGATAGCCGGAATTGGCACATTTCGGATCAAGTACGGCAAGTGCATCCGGCAACTCGTCCGCCGGCTCGTGGTGGTCACTGATGATCAGCTCGAGTCCAAGGGACTTTGCATATCTGGCCTCTGCTACGGATGTGATACCGCAGTCAACTGATATGACAAGCTGCGCACCCTGTTTCTTAACTTCATCGAGGCCGGCCTGTGATATTCCGTAACCCTCGTTCTGGCGGTCGGGAATGTAGGCCAGAACATCGCCACCGAGATCCCGCAGGAACAAATAGAGCATCGAGACAGACGTGATTCCGTCAACATCGTAATCGCCGTAAATCGCAATGCGGTCGCGGTTCTGAAGCGCTTCAACGATACGATCAACGGCCTTATCCATTCCTGCCATCAGGAACGGGTCATATAGCTGAGATGGCGAAGGATTAAAGAATCTCTCCACCAGCTCAGGGGTGTCCATCCCGCGGTTCAATAGAATCCGCGCGACGGTATAGGGGACTTGGGCTTGTCGGCTTAGGCGCTCAATCTCCTCATGTGGCCGACTCTCCACCATTTCCCATTTGGGTTGCATGGCTCTTCCTGTATGTCATATAAACAAAAAACTTAGGGGGTAGGGAAAAAATTCGAAATTTGAAATGAGAAATTAGAAAGAAGGCAAAGATATTCTGCTTTTCGAATTTCTAATTTCCTATTTCCTATTTTGGTTTGCTGGGTTCGCCTATAAGCCGAATTCTGTACCCTTGCGGGCAGTGATCATCTATCTGGGATACTGATTACTCAGCACCTCGGGCGGCCTACCCGCCGGAACTTGTGCCCCGCGAGCAACGGAGACTTCCGGCATACTTGGCCTTGCTTCAAGCGGGGTTTTCCCTGCCACATCCATTACTGAATGCGCGGTGCGCTCTTACCGCACCTTTTCACCCTTACCCTTGCGGGCGGTATATTTTCTGTGGCACTTTCCGTTGCGTTGCCGCACCCGGCCGTTAGCCGGCGCTCTGCTCTATGAAGTTCGGACTTTCCTCACCTGAAATCAGGCGCGATCACCCGGCGAACCGTTAATTGTGCGTATTACTCTTCTCTATGTTCTATACTTTTGAGCCAGTCCTTATCGAGTGAAAGCTCAATTGTTCGCAAAGAGTTTGAATCTTGATCAACGTAGAAGATAGAAATTCTATGAAGTCTCTCTTTTTTGGTTTGCGGAGCGTCACCGCCCGTGTCGGTCGACTCAGCAAGTAACATTTTAACAATTTCGGTGGGCAGATCAAATGTGAAGAGCTCTTCATCCCTCGCATTCAGAATTTTCCCACCCAGATCGTCGTCAAGATTATAATAGATCCTAACTTCTTGGCTCTGAAGCGCCATTTCACGAATTCTCGGATTGCTATTTGGCACCAAGAAGATCGGAACGTTTCCTGGAAGCATAGCCAAAAGGCCTGTATCGAGTCGTTTAGTCTCAGTTAGAAATTTGTCAAGTGCAGTTTTATAAGCTCGAGTACGTGATTCGACAAGCCCGCCATTAAAAGCTGTTTCCCCGGGATACAATTCACTTCGCACAAATTTACGCGCATTTTGGATTCTCCCTGGCTCGCGAATATTGGGGTCCATTCCCATGGCTTCATGTGTCACGGCAAACATTTCATTAACAAGGTCGCGAAGAAAACCAGAGTTTCCAACTGGAATCATGTATATATCGTGTGCAAACCCGAAGCGTTCAGCTTCAGGAGAAAAACCTGATGTGGAAACGATCGCATGCTGATAATGGTATCGAGAACTCGGAGTATGTGGTAATCCACACGTTTTCCAGAATTGTTGAACATCGACGGCAACGCCAAGGGTGCTCCGGAGAATCGGGAGGCCAACTGAATTGGGAGGCGTATAAGCTTTCGCTTCAAGAAGAAGTCTCTGAGGATGCGTGAACGGTGCTTGATACTTATAGTCTGCGATGGCGTCAATCTGATGCTCCGCGCCACGTCCAACAACCGCAATTCCTGCGGAATGAGGTGTCAAAGTTTCGTCTTTTGGATCAATAGAGAATAACACACTGTAGCCAGACTTACGAAGCAAATACAGAATTGCCTCTTCTAGGAGCATACCTCGAATCAAGTCAGTAAGATTTGCCACAATTGCCCCTATTTAACCAAATAATCCTATAACTTCTGGATGTCAATTGTGAAACCATTCTTCTGAAGATGCTTTGCCAAATCTACCTTAATTTCTTCGACAGTATGTTTGTATTGATAGTGCACAAGCCCCCTTAGGTCAGTTGGATCTTCAAATGGCATATCGACGTCGCTCTTGTGGATTATTGCCACTTTGTCTCGGCCTAGGCGGCCAAGTGCCCACCCAAGCTCCAGAACTACATTTTGTCTCGCTCTAAGCGCCAAAGGTGAACCGTGACTATCTCGTAGACGTCCTTCGTCATCTGGAGTAAGCAGCACACACACAAATGTACAAGCATTAAGATGCTGTTCAAGTCTGTCAATGATCGTCGAACCATCAGGATGTATACGACCAATGATTATCGGGTTTATGTCAATCCGCCTAAGAATCAACTCAAGTTGATCCCTTGCAGTTGAATCTCTTCCATACACTACGAAGACAGTATCTATTGTAGCTCTTGCTGATTCCTTTGTCAAAATCCGCTCCGTGGATTCTCCATCGAGCGCCTTGTTAACTAACCTATCCGCGTCTTTGTTTTCTTCCCGCGGTATATACCGAATTCTAAGCTGAAAACCAACTTTCTTCTTTGCTTCTCGTACTTCGGAATGAAGCGTGGCCAAGCGCGGCTCTTTGATTTTCCACTCGCCCAGAACTTGATTGACAATCAACAAACTGTCGCAGGCTACGCGCAAAACGCTTGCTCCGCTGGACGTGATGACCGGGTCCGTCGCGCAGACTTCCAATAAGCGAATCAGCGCGCGATACTCGGCTTCGTTGTTCGTGCCGTGTCCGATGTAGGTCCCCTCTTCATAAAGCAGGTTCCCCTTGTCATCGTGTATCACAATTCCAATCGCCGCCGGGCCGGGATTGCCGCGCGCGCCGCCGTCAATATGTGCGTGAAGTTCCAACTACAGGCTGTCGAGATCCGGTGCGATAAAGCGACCGCATGCCTCACAGGCATAAATGTCCCGTGATTGCTTGATTATCACTTGAGTTTGCGGAGGAATCAACGCGAAACAGCCGCCGCACGCTTCGCCAACCAAAGTAGCAATTCCGCGGCCATCCTTGGCATCCCGGATTCGCTCATAATGCGCGAGCAATCGCACATTCAGGTTCGCCGCGGCTTTACTGCGGCGTGCAAGCAACTCGGTTTCAAGGCCTGCCGTTTCTTTCAACTTGCGCTCAAGTTCTTCTTCCCGGGCAATCTTATCCAAACGAAGTTGCTCGAGTTCGGTCTGCCGTTCTTCGACCAATTGAGCCAGCTCAACTGCCTTTGTTGTGTTGGCTGAAATCAGTGCCTCAAACTCGCCTATCTCGCGCTTAGCGGTTTCCTGCTCAGTCGTGATTGCGTCATATTCGCGGGTCGTCGTAACCGAGTATAGCTGCTCCTGATACTTCGTCAGCTTCTCACGGGCCACTGCAAGTTTGTGACCCGACTCGCCCGCGACCTTTTCCGACTGTTCCCGTTCTTTATCCTTTGAAGAAATAAAGGATTCATACTCCCTTATTCGTTCAGCAAGATCATGAACCTGCTCAGGGAGGCCTCCACGTTCTTCTGCAATTTCCGCCAATTCTAAATCAATTTCTTGAATTTCTGACAGTGCGCGCAAGGCACTTCGAACCTGTTCCGGAGTGGCGTCCTGGATGATCACTTCTACTTTGCCTACCTATACTGAAATGGTGTAAACTAAAACGAAAAAAGGTGCGCGAAGATTTGTCCGCACACCTCAATCGAACTGCATTTCCCTGCCCACACTGCACGGGGAGTCAAATGTGATATCACAATACAGCGTGGTGCGCAAGACAAGGAACTCCGTTTTCATCGCTGGTACCGGTGGTCGCCGCGCGGTGGGCCCACCAGGATTCGAACCTGGAACCGACGGATTATGAGTCCGCTGCTCTAACCGTTGAGCTATGAGCCCATGCTCCGCCAGTTGCCTCTTCATCAGAGGAGGAGGCGACTCCACACGGTCACCGCAACACCCGCGCGTCCTCCGAAGCTCCATCACCAGCGTAGACTCTTAATATACAAACCTACCGTGACTTGTCAAGCCACCCGATTTGCCTAGTCAGATAATCAACTTTTTGTTTTTCTTGACTTTATTTCTGACAACGCCTCCTGCTTGAGAGGGCAGTTCGCCGTGTTGCGTTGAGCTACAGGTCGTACCGAAGGTAAAGCGTGGGGTGGACATACCACTTGCCGGTCTCATATCCTCCGTCATCAGTATAAGCTCCGGCGAAATTGCGCGAAATCTCGATTTCCGACCCGAAAACAACATGTCCTCTTCGGACCTGAAATTGGGGCTCGGCTTGAATGGAAACAGGTTGTTCCCCATATTCGTTAGTATTCCAGTCAACGTAGCCCAGGATCTCAAAGGGGGAATTCGCAACCGGCACGAACCATACCCCGGTTAACTGCCAACCCAGTTTCGCTCCAAATTCTTGTCTTGCAAGAATTTGGAGTTCAAATACTGCATTCCCCGACTTCAGTTCCGTCAAGGCCAGACCAGCGAGAAGCGTACGAGGAATCAGCTTGCCCGAATAACCGTCTGACGGCGTTACGCCATCGTTGAACTGCACTGATGCGTTCAAATGTCCGAGTTTCTGTGGCCTCATTAACTCAAAATGCCTTGAAACCTCAAAATACGACTGCTCCTGTCCGCTCGAACCAAAATCAAAGTCGGCAAAGAAGAATGTTGAACCGATTCTGTCACCACTCCAAACTTCCACGGTGGAGGTGAACACCTCTCGGTTAAAATCCCGATGCAGTTGGCCATTTACGTAAGTGTCGGCGGCATGGACAGAAACAGCTATCAGCAACAAACTGAGTATTAGAGGCATGTCCGGTTTTCCTTTCCTTTGTGAAGCCTGCTTGAGGTTTTCCGGTACTCAAGCAGACCAGTCCATTCGGTTACTATCAGTATTTTTGTCGAAGTTTAAGGGCATTTTCCTGCATTGCAGATGGAAACTGCCGGTATGGAGGTTTGATAGACAGCAAGTCTGCATATACAGTTTCATCAATTTCCAGAGATTCTCCCGCCAAGTTTGCACTTAACTGATCAACTGTACGAACTCCAATTATTGTCGATGTCATCCACTCCGGCTTCAAGGTGAATGCAATTGCCAAACTAACCGGAGAAACGCCAATGCTCGATGCAATGCGATTATGCTCGGCGACTGCTCGGTAGTTTGCCTCATTCCCGAACCGATCACCCCACCACCTGCCGGCATCACCGCTGCTGAACCGTCCGAGAGGACTTGTGAAATACTTGCCCGTCAACAGGCCGCCTGCCAAAGGTGACCAGCCAATTATGCCGGCACCATTGTGGGAAGCTGAAGGGACAATCTCAATTTCAATATCCCGTGCCAGCACTGAGTATTCAGCCTGATGTACAACAAAAGAATGCCAATTACGCAGCCGTGAGAGGCCAATTGCTTCACTGAATTGCCAGCCGAAATAGTCGCTTGCCCCAATATATCTGACCTTACCGTGCTCTACCAGTGAATTGAGAGCGCTTAAGGTCTCGTCAAGTGGTGTAATCGGGTCCCAAATGTGGACGTAATAGAGATCCAAAAAATCTGTCTTGAGCCGACGCAGTGAGGCTTCGCATGCATCTACCAGATGCTTTCTCGTTGCGCCACAGTTGTTTGGTCCGGGTTCTACCGCCCAGAAGCCTTTGGAAGCCAGAATCACGTCCTTCCGGCGGGCCCCCAGAATGCGTCCAAGGTATTCTTCAGATTGCCCCTTTGCGTACACATCGGCTGTGTCGATGAAATTCCCGCCCGCATCAATGTAGGCATCGACGATGCTCCGCGCCTCATCAAACTCGCATCCGTATTCCGGATGCCCAAAGGTCATGGTACCTAGACAAACACGGCTTATTCTGACGCCCGTCTTGCCCAGATTTGCAAGCTTCAAGATGACTCCTTCATGATTTTGTGCAAGATAACCGTGAATTACATGATAAGCAAGCGCCAGGAGTTTTCTCCTTGATTATCCCGTTGGCTTAGCTTAAATTAACAGCAATGCATATGAAACTGCTAATTTTCGACATAGACGGCACCCTGACTAGTTTGGACGGCGCAACGTATCGAGCATACTCCAAAGCATTCCTTGAGGTTTTCGGCCGCGAACCGGTTACCGAAGGACTCTCCATGCATGGCCGGACTGACCCACTGATTTTCAGGGAATGCTTTGAACGCACGGGACTGAGAGGTGACTGGCGACAAGGTTACGATGAGTTCAAACCTAGGTATCTGGCGCACCTGCCCGAGGCAATTTCGTCAAGCCCGCGGGCAAAAGTGCATGCAGGGGTACGAGAACTGCTTGACTCTTTGCGGTCCAAGCCAACTGAATTCGCCTTGGCGCTTGGGACTGGAAATATGGAGCCAGGGGCGCGTGCCAAAATCGGACACTTTGGGTTGAACAAGTACTTTCCAGTCGGAGGTTTCGGGGACATCCACGAAGAACGGTATCTGATCATGAGGGACGCCGTAGCCGAAGCCGCGCAGCATTACAAATATAATTTTGAACCTGAAATGACTTGGGTAATTGGGGACACCGCGTTTGACGTTGAGGGCGCGCGCCTGGCCGGTCTGAGAAGCCTCGCGGTGGCAACAGGCGGGAAGTACTCTATTGAAATGTTGCGGCAGACAGGTGCCGACGCCGTCGTTGAAAATCTGAGCGATACGCAGGAGATTCTTGGACTCTTCGTCTAGCAAACCGGTACACGCCAATGGCCGGTTGTCATTGCTCGGCTTAATGGGAGTCCACATTACCTTGACAGGTGGTGGGTACGTTGTGAATAAGCTGGCTCTCCGAGAATTCCATCCATTGGCCTTCGGATTCTGGAGATTGATAATCGGATTGATTGGTCTTTTACTCCTGACAAAGTGGGCAAGTGCATGGCCCAAAATAGAGAAACGCGATTGGACTCGCGTCATCTTGCTTGCAGCCGTCGCCGTCCCGGTCAATCAACTAATCTACCTCTACGGAATGAGCATGACCGTTCCTTCCCATGCGTCGCTGCTTTACGGTACAACTGCGGTGTTTGCTTTGTTTCTTTCAGCCGCGCTAGGTTATGAACGGATTATGCGGCACAAGGTTCTGGCCATTGCTGTCTCATTATCGGGACTGGCACTGGTTGTTACACGCGGAGGTCAGTTTGATGTCAACTCATCCGTGTTCACCGGTGACGTCCTGATTTTTGCCGCCGTGCTCGCATGGGCAACTTACACTGTTCTGGGCAAGCCGCTCGTCATTAAGTATGGCGCTGTTCCGGCAACATGTGTACTGCTTATTGTCGGAACAGTCATCAGTCTTCCCTTTTTGATTACCTCTGCCGTTCATCAGGATTACTCTGGAATCACATGGATCGGATGGGGCGGGGCGTTGTACTCCGGTCTCCTTCTCACCGTCGTTGCCTATATTGTCTGGTATCGGATTCTGTCAAAGATTGACCCGTCGCAAGTTGCCATATTGACTACACCGCAGCCGGTTGTCGCAACGTTTCTGTCGTCTTTTTTCGTTGGGGAGGTCATAGGGTGGCCGCTAGTCATAGGAGGACTGCTTGTGATTATCGGTGTGATATTGATGGATGCACCGGCGTTTGTTCGCCGTGCAGGTGAGTTTCGCAGAAAAGTAGTGGGATAATATGATGTCCATCGCAGGCAAGAAAGTCGGTATCTTCGTAGAACACCATTATCAGGACCTCGAAGTCTGGTACCCAGTCTTAAGACTGCGGGAAGCCGGCGCACGAGTATATCTCATCGGAACGGGTTCATCACCGGAGTATGTCGGTAAATATGGATACCCGGCCAAAGTTGACAAAACGGCGGATAAGGTTAAGGCGGCTGGTCTGGACGGTCTTGTCATTCCCGGCGGTTGGGCGCCGGACAAACTTCGTACCCATGACTCAGTGCTTGAGTTGGTGCGCGAGGTGAACCGTGCCAAGAAACCAATTGCATGCATTTGCCACGGTGGGTGGGTTCTCGTTTCAGCAAATGTCTTGCGAGGTCGCAAGGTGACAAGCTATGTCGCCATTCGCGATGACATGGTGAACGCAGGAGCAAAATGGGTCGACGAGGAGGTTGTTGTTGACAAGAATCTGGTCACTTCTCGAAAACCTGAGGATTTGCCTGTTTTCATGCGAAACTTCATCGAATTGCTGGCCGTATAAAGATGACACGCGGCGACGTCGTTGATTTGCTCGAAGAATACGCATTGCTGCTCGATCTCTTGAATGAAGAGGGAATCCGCAGCAAGGCTTTCGCTAATGCCGCCCGGCAACTCTCCACTGTTGGAGCTTCGCTTGAAGAACTTCTTGTCGGCAATCGGCTCTCCATGGTCAAAGGCATCGGACCGTCATTGGTTCAAGTCATCAGGGAATCCGCTGAAACGGGAACATTTGCTGAACTCGAAGCTACTCGACTACGTGTGCCTCGCGGTGTTCTTGATTTGCTGAAGGTGGAGGGCCTGGGACCGAAGAAAGCCCAAACTCTTTGGCTGCAGGGGAAGATTACTTCTCTTGAAGACCTCGATGCGGCAATAGATTCTGGAAGATTGGCGACACTGTCCGGGTTCGGTGGAAAGACACTTGAGCGGTTCAGAGCCAGCATCGCTTTTATCAGACGGTGCGGAGCCCGGAAACTGCGTCACCATGCGCGTGCCGTGGTGGAAAAACTCACGCATGACTTGCAAGGGATCCCGGGGATAGTTTCTGTTCACTTTTGTGGAAGCTACAGACGTCATGGTGAGACTGTAGGAGACCTGGATTGCGTCGTGTGTGCGGATATACCAAGACACTCAAGTATCCGCGAATGTATACTTGGACATCAGGACATCACATGGAGCTCCACTGAAAGCGACATTTGGACAGGACGGCACTCGTCCGAGATTGATATTGAATTGTCCATCTGTGCTCCCTCCGAATTAGGTACCAAACTGGTGCAGGCAACGGGTTCCAAGGCTCATTTGGCGGAACTCAGGAAACATGGCGAATTGCCATTGTCGTCAACGGAGGAGGAGGTCTACGGCATGTTAGGGCTGGAAAGTGTGCCGCCGCCATTGCGCGAGGAAGGACTTGCGCTGCGAAAAAAAGGACAAGGTCCGTATTCTGAGCAATTGAAGCGACAGGACGTGAGGGGAATCTTGCATGTGCATACGACATACTCAGATGGTCAGCATTCATTAAGGCAAATGGCGGAAGCCATGATCGCTCGAGGCTACGAATTCTTGGGAATAGCAGATCACTCGAAAGTCGCCGCATACGCACGCGGGCTTGACCGGGATCGTGTCTATCAGCAATGGGAAGAAATCGACGATCTGAACAGCGAACTTGCACCGTTCAGGATTCTTAGGGGAACGGAATGTGACATCCTTCCGGACGGCACTCTTGATTTTGACGACAGCCTGCTTTCTCAATTCGATTTCGTTGTTGCATCCATTCACTCAGGGTTCGGCATGAGCGTTGATCAGGCAACAGACCGCATATGCAGAGCTCTTGAGAATCCTCATGTCGACATACTTGGACATCCAACCGGACGGTTGCTGCTGAAGCGAGAGGGGTATCCAATTGACCATGACAGAGTCATTGAATGTGCGTCCCGAAACGGCAAGGCTATTGAGCTAAACTGCAGCCCGCACCGCTTGGATCTCGATTGGAGATGGTATCAGACGGCACTTGAACTTGGTGTTCCAATTCCTTTGAATCCGGACGCTCACCAGGCTTCCGGCCTCGATGAAATTGACTTTGGACTTGAATTAGCCGCAAAAGGCCCAATTCCTGCCAGCCTGTGCCCTTCCACGTGGACAGCAAGCGAATTTATTTCGTGGTGTAATTCTCATAACTAGGCAATGATTAAGTCTTCCCTATCCGCAATAATCAAACAGTTACCTGAGTCTGACTTCAGGTCCCGTTGCCAGGCGCTGTGTGACCTGCTCCGATCAATCAATCCTAAGTACGATTGGATAGGAATTTACTGGGTCGATGGCGATCAGCTCACTCTGGGGCCTTGGACAGGCGATCAGCCGACGGAGCACGTTCGCATTCCGATTGACAAGGGTATCTGCGGAGCTGCGGTCAGGGAGCAGCAGACGATTATCGTGGACGACGTGAATGCTGATCCTCGTTATCTGTCTTGCTTTACCCATACTAAGTCGGAAATTGTTGTCCCGATTTACGCGGACGGACTCATCATCGGCGAGATTGACATTGACGGTAAAGGTATTGGTGACTTTGATGCTTCAGATAAGAATTTTCTGGAAGAAGTTGCCGTTTTAATCGGGAGAGAGTGGCCGGGAAGATGGTAAACAAGCCGCCACTGATGATATCGGTGTCCGGAGTTCGCGGAATTGTCGGAGAGAGTATGACCGCTTCGGTGTGTCTGCGCTGGGCACAGGCCTTCGGACATTTGTGCTCCAAAGGTACTGTTGTCGTCGGCGGCGACAGCCGTGTGAGCAAAACAATGATGCGGGCAGCGACCATCTCCGGACTTGCGTCGGCTGGCGCGAGTATTATAGATGTCGGCGTTGTGCCAACACCGACTGTATCGCTCGCGGTCGAGCGGCATTCTGCATCCGGCGGAATCGCGATTACTGCAAGCCACAATCCTGCCGAGTGGAATGCTTTGAAGTTCTACGGAAGCGACGGACTGTTTATTGACTCAGGCCAAGGTCAACTGCTGCGTTCCCTCGTGGAAGGGGACCGCTCTTTTGATGTCCCTGCATTTGAAGTTGGTACGTACGCAAGGGATGAACATGCAATTGAAAGCCACTTAAACGCAGTTCTCGGCTTGCCATTTCTCGACGCCGATGCAATTCGAAAACGAAAGTTCAGAGTCGGTCTGGATGCTGTTCACGGCGCAGGCGGGGAGCTACTGACCAGAATGCTTGATATGCTGGGCTGCGAGGTCGTGAGCTATCATGTTGAACCAACAGGCAGATTTCCTCGCAATCCGGAACCAACGAACGAAAATCTGCGAAAAATCTCCTCTGCAATGAGAGAGGATCGTGTTGACATCGGATTCGTCCTTGACCCCGATGCAGACAGACTCGCTCTGGTAAGATCGGACGGGTTGCCTGCAGGAGAAGAATTGACACTTTGCGTAGCAGCGCTTGCTGCGTTGCCGCACATACCGGGTCCGGTGGTCGCAAACTGCTCAACTTCGCTTGCGTTACGAGAAATCGCGAAGGACTTTAACCGCGAGTACTTTGAAACAAAAGTTGGCGAGGCCCATGTGGCTCGGAAGATGATAGAGGTCAATGCTGCAATTGGAGGCGAAGGCAACGGTGGAGTGATGCTCCCCATGATTCACGCAGCGCGTGATTCAGCTGTCGGAGCAGCACTTGTCCTGAAGGCGTTACTTGAATTTGGCGGTACTTCAGCGGACTTGTTTGACAGTTTGCCGCGGTTTTCTCTCGTTAAGAAGAAGCGGGAATTTAATTCGCTTGAGGAGCAAAGAGAAGCGATGGAGCGCTTGAATTCGGTAGATTCGCTTGGAACGCCCGATTGCCTAGACGGACTGAAGTGGCGAACCTCTGATGCGTGGGTGCAGGCTCGTCAGTCCAATACAGAACCGATCGTGCGCGTGTTTGCCGAAGCTTCGTCAAGTGAGCGGGCGGAAGAACTAGCTGATTTGATTCTAAAAAAACTAAGCTGAAATTGATTATAACCCTATTTAACTACTAATGGATCATGTCGCATCTGTAATTCTAGGCGGCGGACGAGGCACAAGGCTCCATCCGCTTACGAAACCAAGGTCGAAGCCGGCAGTGCCTTTCGGCGGAATGTATCGGCTGATAGATATTCCCGTTTCAAATTGCCTGCACTCTGACCTCAGTAAAATCTTTGTTGTAACGCAATTCAATTCAGCCTCGCTGAACCGCCATGTGTCGATGACTTATACATTTGATGCCTTTCGTGACGGTTTCGTGACGGTGCTTGCAGCGGAACAGACCATTGATACAAGCGATTGGTTGCAGGGTACCGCCGACGCCGTGCGAAAAAACCTTCGCCACATAAAGCCGTCCAATCCAACCGATGTATTAATCCTGTCAGGCGACCATATATATTGGATGGACTATCGAGGCATGCTTGCTCTACACCGCCGTTCCCGGGCCGATATCACGATCGCCACGTATCCCGTGACAATTGAAGATGCCAAGAGGTTCGGGATTATGCAGGTGAGTGATGAAGGCCGTATCACAGCTTTCAAAGAGAAACCAGAGAACCCCTCCGAAATCAAGGGTTGGGAACTTTCAGGTGAAATGTTTCGTTCCGACGACTTTGACACGGATGAACAGGTTGTCATGGCATCCATGGGTGTCTACATAATAAAGTGGGAGGCTATCGAACAGTTGCTTGCTCCGGACACGGGATCGGATTTCGGAAAACATGTGATACCTGCTGCAATACATTCGCACCGTGTCTATGCCTATCCTTTCAGCGGCTACTGGGAGGACATCGGAACCATTAAGAGCTATTATGATGCCAATTTGGCTTTGACAGACCCTCAACCGCAATTCGCACTTTACGACCCTTCCCTCCGCTTGTTCACAAGACCGAGATTTCTTCCAGGCGCGAGTATGCGAGAAGTCTACTTGAAGAGGGCGATGGTATGTGCCGGTTCGAAGATTGAACATGGTGCAGTTGAACATTCGATACTCGGCACACGGACGATTTGCAAGTCCGGTGTCAAGATTATTGACAGCGTTGTCTGCGGCGCCGACTATTTTGAGACGGCTGAGTCACTCAAGTTAAACAGGGAAATCGGACGTCCTGATGTGGGTATCGGCGGTGACACCGTCATTCGTCGCGCAATCATTGACAAGAATGCACGAATCGGCTACGGTGTTCGCATTGACCCGGGCGACAACATGGCCGATCACGACGGCGATGGATATGCCGTTCGCGATGGAATAGTTATTGTCGAGAAGGATGCGGTTATTCCGGACGGCGCGGTCATCCCCGCTCGTTAGCAGTCGTGCAGCTTACTGATTTAATAGCGCGAAAGCAGCGCGGCTTGCAGTTAAGCGATGCCGAAATAGATGACTTGGTGGGGGACTTCACGAGTGGGTTGATTCCCGACTACCAAATGTCGGCTCTGTTAATGGCGATTTTCTTCCGCGGTTTGAATGACAGGGAAGGATTGAGGTTTCTTGATGCGATGATCCAATCCGGAAAACGGCTGGACTTTAAGCATATTCCCTGCGTCAAGGTGGACAAGCATTCAACCGGCGGAGTGGGTGACAAGACCTCTTTGATTGTTGCTCCAGTCGTCGCAGCTGCTGGTCTCGCCGTTCCGATGATTTCGGGTCGTGCTCTTGGTCACACCGGAGGAACTTTGGACAAGCTCGAAAGCATTCAAGGCATGAAAGTCAACCTTGACGTTGAAGAGTTCGACCGTGTCCTGCGGACACATGGCTGTGCGTTTGGAGCACAAACGGACGAAATTGTGCCTGCCGACCGGAAACTATATGCGTTACGGGATGTCACGTCTACAGTTGCAATTCCGCCGTTGATTGCGGCGAGCATCCTTTCGAAGAAAATCGCCGAAGGGACTGATGCGCTTGTAATGGACGTGAAGATCGGTCCGGGAGGATTCCTTGAAAGTGAACAGGAAGCACGGGATCTTGCGCAGAAACTCGTGACATGGTCGAAGCATTACAGAGTCAGGACCATCGCCTATGGGACGGACATGCACGAACCTCTGGGCAGAACCGCGGGAAACGGCATCGAGGTCGCCGAATGCTTGAAAGTTCTGTCAACCGGTGCCGGAGATGAAAGACTCCTGGAATTATGTGAACTCCTTGGCGGGACGATGCTATGGCTCGGCGGAGTTAGCGAATCTGTGGAAAGCGGTCGTCGCAAATTCACTGATATTCTTTTGTCGGGCAAAGGATACTCACGATTCTGTGAAATTGCAGAAGCTCAAGGTGCAAGCACCAGGGCATGGAGTCAGTTCGCATCGGGTTATCCCGCGCTCTTCAAACGGGAAATCAGGGCTGAAACAGACGGTATAGTTCGTGAGATTAATCCGCGAGACATCGGTTTGGCCCTCGTGGAGATCGGCGCAGGAAGAAGAATTGCCAACGCGGCCATTGATCACACTGCAGGCATTGAGTTTTGCGTGAAGCGGGGCGATAAAGTGCACGCGGGAGACTTACTTGCTGTGATGCAATGGAGCAATCCAGATGTTAATGTGTCGGCATGCCTGTTACAAATCCAGAAGGCGTTCGAAATCGGGGCAGTAAGCTCCCCTCCTCGTCCGCTGAAGTATTTTGAAATTAACTGATTCTTTTAAGCCATGCCTAAATCAAGGAAAGTGCAGTGGTCAAATGGATGAATTGCTTGAAAAGAAACTACGGTCGTTGAAGTTGAAGCTCGCGATTGCTGAGAAAGAACTTCAGGCGTCCTCCGGAAAGTGGAAACTGGGTGCGCTCTTGGGAGCTGGCCATGCAAGCGCAATGAACCGCGAAGTCGTTAAGCTGAAGGATCGCCTTGAAGGCAAAATTGAGAAGTTAAAGTCGGAGATTGACGCTATCGTCGGCGTGGTTCCCGAATCGAAAAAGGCGATAAGCCCCGCAAAGGAATCGTCGGCTCGGGTAAAGGAGCCTGATAAGCCGGTCAAGAAGGCTTCTGCCAGCAAGTCCACTCAAAAGGAGCCCGCGAAGAAGTCCGCCGCACCTTCGAAAAAGACTGCAAAGAGTGCCGCCAAGAAATCCTTGAAGAAGTAAACCGGTAAGAAATGACAAAGGGCCGCTATTCGAAGCGGCCCTTTTGCAATGACGTCATCTCAGATATTACTGCGCGTGATTGCGAAACTTCTCTTCAAGTTTTGCCTTGGGTAAGACCCCTGTCACGGTTTCTACCAGTTGGCCGTTCTTGAAGAAAAGAACTTGAGGGATATTCAGCACTCCGTATTTCCGAGGAACTTCAGGATTATTCGCTATATCAATTTCGCCGATTACGGCCTTGTCTGTCCAGTCAGGTGCAAGTTCCTTCAGCATGGCGTGGACTTTCTTGCACGGGGCGCACCATTCAGCGCCGAAGTCAAGAACGGCAAGGCGGTCTGCCCGCAGAATTGTCTCTTCAAAATTAGCATCTGTCACGTTGACCAGGTCAGCCACGTTGTCTCCTCAAATGATGTTGCTTCGTTCTACAAATTGTGTTGGTCAAGAAGAGCTATGAATTCTTCGGCAGGCTTGAATCCAGTGAATCGAGCTATTTCACGATCACCCTTCTGAAGGATAACCGTTGGCATTCCGGTTATCTTGTATTTCTTCTTCATTTCGGAGACCCAGGGAGTTTCCTTTGTGAAGTCAAGTTTTAGCCGGACAAAGTCTTCAACCCGCTTCTGTACGGCCGGAACGACCCAAGTCTTCTCATCCAGCTCCACGCAGGCGACGCACCAATCCGCGTATACATCGATCAGCACAGGCATATCGTTTGTCGTTGCCAAATCTATCGCCTGTTCTTCCTTGTTCACCATCCATTCGAGTTCCTGATGAGTTCCGGTTGTTGCTGTGCCGGCAATCGCGTTAGGATAGAAGGACTTAAACAAGAATATGCCGCCAAGAAGAAAAATCACCAGTGTAAAGGCCTTGCCAATTTTTTGTCTCGCTGTCGCCTCGTCAGAAAGCATGTCAAATGCACCTGAGAAGACCGAGAAAGTAATCAGCAGGATGGACCAGCAGGCATAATAGATGGACTCGGGAAGCGTAAGTCTGAGCATGTACAATGCTCCAGCGAGCAGAACCCATCCAAAACCCTTCTTAACAGACTCCATCCACGAACCCGCGCGCGGCAGCGCTTGGATAGCTCCCGCAAATGTCCCTATGACGAGAAACAGCAGTCCAAGACCAAGCGAAAAAGTGAATAGTAGCGCCCAGCCGTAAAACAAGTCACCTGTCTGGGCTACCCAGGCCAGCAGCGCAACAATGACAGGGCCAACGCACGGCGCCATGACTAGACCGGAAGCCATTCCCAAGAGAAGCGGCCCGAAGAATCCCTTTTTGGTTGACCCGCCAACAAGACTTGTTTGCAATGCCGATGGCAGCGCAATATCGAAGGCACCAAGCATGCTAATGCCCATCACGGCAAAAACAAGTGCGATGACGATATTCACGACCGGCGAACCTGAGATGGAACCAAACAATGTCCCGGTCGCTGCCGCGAACAGCCCAAGTGAACTGTAAACAATTGCTATTCCAAGAGCAAAAATAAACGAAAGAGCCAGTCCGCGGAGTGGTTTTCCTGCACTCGCCCCGCCAATATACCCAATTGTAATTGGAATGACGGGATAGACACAGGGTGTGAAACTGGCAAGAATTCCCCCTAGGAATGCAACAAAAAACGCCGTCCACGAACCTCTGGCGAGCGCAGCCATCAGCCGTGCCTCAAGACCCTGAGGCTCTTCAGGCTTTATACCTGCACTGCCGGCAAAAATCCGCTCATTGGCTGCAACAACTTCTGTCCCGGCGCCAACTATTTCTGTCGCGGCCGATACGACTTTGTCCTCTGGCAGAAAGCAAACTTCCTGGCCAAATTCTTGACAAATCTGGTAGCCAACACTTACCGGAATTACATGACTACCAACGACGGCGTCACCTGAGGCCGTCACAGGGACTCGAACCAAAACCTCCCCGCGATAACAGACTTCGTCGTGAAAGGGCTCACCTTTGGGAAAAACTGGCGCGCCGAAATCGAGCCCCAGGGTATCGGAAAGTTCAACAAAGAAGAGTCCAAATTCAACATCCGTTATGTGGTGTCTGTCCGGAACTTTGAACAACAGTCCAAGTTCTGATGACCCATTTGCCGGTATTGCCGTGGTACTCCAATGTGCTGTGACGGATACACCCGGCGAGGTTGGTCCGCCGGCTTCATCGTCAATTGCAACGGCCACTTGACCCGGGAGAATCAATGCTAAGACTATAATAAACGGTGCAAACAGACCCATGAAATTGCGTTTCCGGTTGATTTTCGACATCTTATATAATACAACTCTTACTACTTGGAGGTTCCCTTGAAAGTGCTGCTTCGCCACTCCGGCCAAATGGCTTTTTTGGCCAAGGCGGACTCTAATCACTGGCTGCCATTGGACACCGGTCCCGTATCCGGAGGGTCTAACGGAGCCACCTCGCCAATCGAACTGCTGGTCATTGCTGCCGCTGGCTGCGTAAGCATGGACGTCATCTTCATACTCGGAAAGGGCCGTCACGAATTCTCGAAATTCGATCTTGAAGTAGAGGCCGCCCGCGCCGAGAACCATCCCCGCCGCCTTATATCACTCCATTTCCATGCTCAAGTTGAAGGACCTGCGCTGTCTTCCGACGCTGTTTCGAAAGCCCTGACACTCTCCCTGACAAAATATTGTTCGGTGTCCTTGTCACTCGACCGTTCAATCACATTCAAGGCCTCATGCACGGTCAACGGCGTACCAAGTGAAGCATGGAATATCGAGCGGAATCCTGATATCTATGCGCAATCAGGTTTGCAACGGTAAACCGTGCATCATCGCCAAATACGCGAGAAAGCTGCCTGACATAGGTCTTGGTTTGCGGGCTGGCCTGCCGCGCAGCGGCCAATTATCTCGCAGCCATTCCTCTACTGCGATGTAAGCGGGAAACAGCCGTTCCGCTGTTCTGAACTCCGGTGTGTGAAATCTTCTCCCCCCGTTTGGGCCTTCAGTGATTCCAAAGTACAAATGAAGCATCTCATGATGCATCACACCGGCTGT
The DNA here is from genome assembly GCA_013360195.1 of bacterium. NCBI lineage: Bacteria > bacterium. The sequence continues at coordinate 50,703 of JABWCQ010000003.1, read as the reverse complement.
AACCATTTCCGGAATTCGCGCATCATCGAGTGCTGTATTGATTGTAATTATTCGTTTTTCGACATCGCACAGCCCAAGCGTGTAGCGCCAGCGATTCCGGCTCCAGCGCAGGACAGGCTGCTTCAACTCTCCCTTGAACATTACGTCATTAATAATTTCAAAGCACATCTGCAAATCATAAACAAATCCACGCGGCTGATGCCTCGGACCTCGTCGCGTGCGACGTGTATCTGACTCGCTCGAGAGATCGACAGGAGCCGCGACACTGAATAGCTCGAACTGATCAGGATTCGGTATCGGACGCGTTTGGCCTACTGTTGCCACAAGGAACCGTCCGTATTCGTGGGCAATCCCGGGACCTCGCCTGCAGTCAGGCCGCCAACATCACCAGCTTGCTGTATTCCGAAGATCTTTCGATCAAGTTGATCAAGGTCTCCTGAAGCTTCGCTCATATTGTTATTGGCCAATCGTACTTGATTGGCGGCCTTCGCGAAGCTCGTCTTCACTTTCTCCAAATCCCCGGTCAGACCCCGCAGCAGTGCAGAGATTCGCTGTGCGTTTTCGGAAATCTTCATTCCCTTGAACCCGATTACGGTTACCTGCAGCAACGCCCAGAATGACGTTGGGGAAGTCGGAAAAACTCCTTTTATCCGGGCGTACTCCATGAGTTCCGGTATTGAAAGCAACTCATAGTAAACGCCTTCCGCCGGAACATACATGACCGCGAACAGCAGTGTTTCAGGGGGTTGTATGTACTTGTTGGCAATGTCGTCGACGTGCTTTTTTACTGAACGGACGAACTCTTTGCGCGCAACTTCAGCTTCATTGTCACTGCTTGCGGCACGAAGCCTGTTATAGGCCTCAAGCGGAAACTTGCTGTCAACCGGCAGTTTTCCCTGCGGGTTTATGATAACGGCATCAACCCGGCCACCACCAAGTTGATGCTGTATATCATACTGCTCGGGATGCAGGCAATCTCGCAGCATCCTCTCCATCTCAACCTCACCAAGCTCGCCCCGCAGCTTAGGAGCTTTCAAGATACTTTGAAGCTCTTCAAGCTCCTGCGAAAATCTCTGAATCTTTTCGTTTGTGACATGCAATTCAGTGAGCCGATCGGATACTCCTTTGAAAAGCGTGTCATTTCGAGTAATAGTCTCAGAGAGCTTTTCATCCACCCGACGCTGGATTTCAATCAGCCTCTGCTCATTCGATTGCTGTAGCTTCGCAAACTGCTCGGAAAGAGCTGCAACGGTTTGAGTCAGTGTGTCCCGTGACTCAGTTCGAGCCTGGGTCTGGTCCTGTGAAAGCGTAACTCTAAGCTGCTCCAAGCTCCCACGGAAGACTTCAAGGGTCTCACGTGCCTCTTTTCGTCCCGTCTCCTGTTCGGCCGCAAGTTCACGTCTGGATTGCCTCAACTCCTCGGCTATTAAAATCTGGCTATCCTGCCGGGCTCGCTCTACGCTGTCCTGCAACATACTCAGTCGGTTTTCCAGCGCGCCTGACCGGTTGCGTTCATCATCAAACTTCCGGTTAATCCGGTTTATCTGGATACCGAGGAGGATTGCCAGGCCGGCGACAGCCGCCAAAATGAATATGACATCTGAACTAAACATAACAATCGTCTAAATTACGCATATACTGGCAATTCTGCAATCAACTTGAAAAAGCTTACTAAACCATTCATATTTTATCATCATAACATAATGTTTATTAAGTGCTTGAAATAAAATATCTTCTGCTATTCCTTTTTCAAGTGTGCACCAAAAAAAGGTTATTACGCCTCAAGAGGCATGACCGCGCTAATGTCCGTAAGTCAATTCTTTTGTTACTTTAATAATTTTATCTCGTAAAATGGGCTGTTGATTTTCTGAACACATTTTCCGATACTATAAGTCTAATTGTAAACCTATAGTTTATCACTTAACGAGTCTGCATACTATGTCAATGATTCACGACAAACTGTCGAAAACTCTGCCACCTTATCAGGAAGCTATTAAGTCACTGGCAAAATCGCACGGCGAAACGGTAATTGATAGCGTTTCAGTCGGAGCGCTGCTCGGCGGCCAACGCGGTATTAAATCACTCTTATGTGATACCTCCGAAGTTCCCGCCGATCATGGATTGATTATTCGTGGGATTCCGATTATGCAGCTTGTGGATAAACTCCCGGAGGAAGTCTTCTGGCTGCTGCTGACCGGAGACCTGCCGAGTGCTGAAGAACTCAGGGATTTCCAGGCCGAACTTGCAAGCCGAAGCGAAGTCCCTGATTATGTGTGGAATGTCCTGAACGCCTTGCCGAAGGACAATCATCCTATGGCGACTTTCAATCTTCTCATACTCGCTCTGGAACGCGAATCGCATTTCAGGAAGCGGTATGATGAGGGAATGGCTAAAGACGAGTACTGGCGTGCGACGCTTGAGGACTCGCTGAATCTTGTCGCCAAACTGCCTGCCATTGCTGCTGGAGTGTATCGTTGGCGGTATAATCTGGGTCCGCGCATTGAGCCGAAAACAGGACTCGACTGGGCAGCGTCCTATGCCTACATGATGGGTGTTGAAGACAAAGACGGCGGTTTTACTCGATTAATGCGGCTCTACATGACGCTGCATACCGACCATGAAAGTGGAAACGTCTCCGCCCATACCGCTCACTGCGTCGGCTCAGCACTGTCCGATCCCTATTACTCGGTTTGCGCCGGTTTGAATGGACTTGCCGGTCCATTGCACGGCCTGGCCAACCAGGAAGTGCTGGAATGGTTGCTTCATGTGCTTGAGAAGTTCGGCGGTGTGCCGACCAATCAACAACTTCATGACTTTGCCCAGGAAACCTTGAACAGCGGCCGGGTGATTCCCGGGTACGGCCACGCTGTCCTTCGGGTTGTTGACCCGCGATTTACGGCGTTCATGGAATTTGGAAAGAAGGAGTGTCCGGACGCACCGGTATTCAAGCTCGCAGAGCAGGTCTTCAATGTGGTTCCCGATATCCTGAAGACCATTCAAAAGATCAAGGACCCATGGCCAAATGTAGACTCCATTTCGGGCAGTTTGCTCCATCACTACGGAGTTACGCAAGCCCGTTATTATACGGTGTTATTTGGAGTTTCGCGCGCAATTGGAATCACTTCGCAGCTCGTGATAAGCCGGGCATGGGGCGAACCTATCCAGCGGCCCAAATCTATTACCTTCGGTGCACTGAAGAAATTGGCCGGCGCATAAAACAAGCTGTCAATTGCTGAACAAGCCCGATCACTTGGTGGTCGGGCTTGTTTGCTCTATGTTAACCATCTAATTCGACGGCTGGGTTCTCAGGAGCTTATACCGCGAGTTCTTGTCGCATTTTGTTACAAGCGAAAGTTCCCAGCTCTGTGAAATGGCGTCACGGTACAATGAAACATCGCACATTCCGCTGCCGGCTTCAATCGGGCACCCCGAAAGATTCAATGCATCCTCGGCAAGGCGTTCCAACAAATCTCTTGCGCGCCGGGCTGTGCGTTGTTCATCATCCGGGTGTAAGACCCAAACATTCAGGTATCCTCGGTCAAGAGTTCCCCATAACGCGACGTCCACGCTCCTGTCCTTGGCAAGCTGTCGCACTCGTTCGTCAAAATCACAAAGCGCTTCCGCGGGCAATCTGTATCGACCAACACTGCGGTGAGGGAATAGTCGGCCTAGGGTTCTTGGCAGTCTGAATAGATTCTGCCATACTTGATTGACTTGAGTAACCCCGTCTACGCGCAAGCTCCGCACATCGCTGTCCACCTCAACTCCTACGCTTCCCTCCCATTCACCAACGATCATTCCAACCGTCGAATTAGAAATGAAGTCATCGTTTCCCTGCCGGACTGCGTTCACCGCAGTTGTCGTCCACACGGGAAGTGCGCTTGGCATCGGCGTACCATATCTCCAGCCGCTGTGTAATTCGCTCACTCGGCCCACGGAATCACACTCGCAAAGTACTAACGTCCGGGTTTCCGGCACCTGCTCCAGCGCAAGCTCAAATCGCGTAATAATTCCATAACGAGCTCCGCTGCCGTACAGCAAAGCTGTTACATCAACACCATCGCCCGGGCAACCTGGACCGGTTGCATAACAGTTTCCTTCATAATCTACCCACTCAACGCGGCGGATGTTGGATAATACGCTGCCGCCGCGATGACAACGTACGCCTTCACATGCACGCGCAAAAAACGTTGCCACTGTTTCACCGGACTCCAGTGGATGCAACGGCAGCCAAACCAGCCCTCGCTGAGCAAGTTCAACTGCTAATGTTTCCAACGGTGTTCCCGACCCAACCCAGATTCCGCTACCATCGGAAGAGAGTTGCGCACTGCCGACAAGTCCATGAGTGAAGATCAACATCGCGCCTTCGAGCTCCTGCACCGATACGGGAGTGTGACCTGACGCCACCGCGACCCGCATGTCCTTTTCCGCTGCAAACCTCAGGATTGTCTGAAGCTCAATTACATTCGTCGGTACGACGATCAGTTCAGGAAGGTCATTCTTTCGGAGTGTTCCGCTCAGCAGTGGCAGCAGTTGTTTCTGGCCCACATGAATTGCCGCCCCGGGCAATTGCTTTCTCAATTTGCTGTAGCGGTCAAACAAGATCATGGTTTGTTGTCCGATTTGGCCGTGCTCGTCTCTCCTGCAGCCGGACTTGACTTGGTCTCCGATACGGTCTCCGACTTGCCAGGACTGCTGTTCTTCTTGACGTAATCCGTAAGATAGAATCCCGATCCCTTGAAGATGAGCCCGGAACCGCCGGAAATCTTACGGTGAGCTGGCGCACCGCAAATCGGGCATACTTCTATCGGAGGAGCAACGATACTCTGAAACTCCTCAAACTCGTGTCCGTTTTGACAGATGTGCTCGTAGGTTGGCATAACCTCAATTCACCAGGTTTATGTGATATCCTTTACCGCAGAGGCAATTCTTGCTACGGCCTCGCGAACGTTTTCATCCGATGTCGCAAACGAAAGTCTAATGCAATCAGGAGCCCGGAACGCTGAGCCCGGAACAACCGCCACATGATACTTGTCCAGCAGATAGTGCGTGAAGCCAGTTGAGTCCTTTAAGGGTTTTCCCTCAACGCTGCCGGTCAACATGGAAGGAATATGCGGGAACGCGTAAAACGCTCCTTCCGGCTGATCCAAATGCACGCCCGGTATGTTCTTCAATCCCTCAAAACAAATATCCCGACGCCGTGTGAAGTCCTTCACCATTTTGTTCGGGTAGTCAAGACCGCCATTCAAACCAGCAAGAGCGGCTCGTTGTGAGACGGAGCATGCTGAGGATGTCATCTGACTCTGAATCTTGAGAATGGCATCCGCGACGTCTGCGGGTGCGGCACAATAACCGATTCTCCAGCCTGTCATAGAGTAGCTCTTCGACACGCCGTTCACCACTATCGTTCTGTCGAACAACCATGGGTACTGCGCCGGACTGACGTGCTCGCGTCCGTCAAAGCGAAGATACTCATAGATCTCGTCGGATATCACGTAAGCACGATGCCGTTTCAAGACGTCAGCAATCGCATCCATTTCTGCTTTCGTCACTACCGCACCTGTCGGATTGCAGGGGCTGTTCAAAAGCACCGCCTTCGTGCGCGGCGACATCAAGCGCTCCAGCACCTCCGCTCGAAGATGGAATCCATCCTCCACGCGCGTCGGCGCAAAGATAACCTCACCACCGGCGAGCCACACAAGTTCCGGATATGAAAGCCAACTCGGCTCAGGAACTATGACCTCGTCGCCCGGTTCAACAAGCGCCAAGAGTGAGCTCGCGAGTATGTGCTTCGCTCCGTTGCCAACTACAATTTGCTTTGCAGGATACTCAAGTCCGTTATCCCGCTTCAGCTTCTCTACAATTGCCTGTCGGAGTTCAATGATCCCCGCAGCGGCCGTGTAACGCGTAAAATCTTCACTAATTGCCTGAATACCGGCCGCCTTCACATCAGGCGGCGATGGATGATCCGGTTCGCCGACCGACAAGTCGTAAATGGTGACGCCCTGCTTCTGCAGTTCGCGGACCTTTTCAACTATGGCCAATGTCTGTGATATCGTCAGGCGCGAAACTCGGGACGAAAGCACGAGTGCCCTTTCTTAATTATTCTTCCTAAAAATCATCCTGCCAAAACAGGATTCGAAATCTATTATTAGTTGGTTTATAAACCGTGAATCTTGCAAGACCCAGAAGTGGAGATAAGTTGTCCAGCACAAGTTGATACTGCGCACGAAACTCGATCAAACTGTCCGGGGTCGATAGCTCCGTAAGCTCACCTGGAATTCCAGCCCATATCAGACTTATTCGGTCATAGGCTCGAAACAGCCGGGCTGTGGCACGCAAATCTGTCTCTCGCAGCCAACCGTCTTGACGCTGCAAATCGAGATCAAAGTAGCTGAATTGAAATGACTCATCGAGCAGTTCCGCGTATCGAAGCGAATCCTTTAACTCATAGGCCGTGACGAAATTCTCCAACAGGCCGCCGACCGTTTGAGCGTCAGACCAAATCGTGCCCGCGTCGCCCCGCAATGTCGGCGCAAACGGGTTCGTACATGAAATCTGCAGTGCAAGCCCGCAGACTAGCGCGATTGAACAAGCGCCTTTAAATCGCTCCACGACGCCGCCTCCTCGGTTCGCTGATCGCTCCATCGGCGGATTTCCCAATAGCCCTGATCTCCAATCTCGAGTGAGAATTGCGCTTCACCAGCCATCCGTCCTGGTGAACCTGCAATCGCAACTTGAGCAGTTAACTCATAGTGAGTTGTTATGTGTGCCGTGTCGCCAAGCAATGTCTGCTCTATTGCGGAAAACACGACAAAAAGTATGCTGTCGCTTGGTAGAACACCCTCGCTGAACAGGCTGTTAATGTGCGATTGCTCATTGGCAGTTTCCCAAACAGACATTGAAGGATGCTGTTGCAGTACAATCGGGTCAGCCATGAAGACAAAACTGTCCGGTGAGAATGAACGCATGTAATTCGACGAATTCCGTTCAAATAAAGAAAGTGAGAGATTCGTCAAGACGTCCTCCGGCGAAATCGGCACTTCCCAGCTGCCCCGCGCTCCAGCCGGAGGCTCCGGTTCGCGAGTCTCAAACAACTCACAGCCTGCCGCAAACAACAGGGGAACGCTGAACGTGACGACTGTTAAATAACGAGAAACCACGTCAGAATCAGCACTGGCAGCAGGAAGGGAATTGCATATCGCCACACATATTCTATGAATGTAGGTGTCGGCAATTTCTCATGCTCGACAATCGCTTTCACCATGAAGTTCGGTCCATTGCCAATGTAGGTCATCGCTCCAAAGAACACCGCCGCAATGGAAATAGTTCGTAATAGATCAGGATGGCTAATTGCAAATTGCAAAACATCCGCTCGAGATCCTACATCCGCACCGTATTGTCCCATCGCCGTTGTCAGGAAATTCAAGTATGTCGGAGCGTTGTCAAGCATCGCCGAAAGTGATCCAGTCAACCAATAGAACTGCGTCGCAGATTGAATACCCAGACTTGACGCATTCGCAGACAGCCAGTCAAGCGCAGGCATCATCGCGGCGAATATTCCGAGAAACAGAACCGCTACTTCCTTGACGGGATGCCAATTGAAATTGTTTCTGCTGTGAATTTCGTTCGGAGTTAGAAAGTAAGATGCGGCCGCGGCACCAATCATTATAAATTCTCGCAGAAACAACGGCTTTTGAACGAACGCGGCGCCTATGATAATGAGCAGAAAAGGAATATTGATTAGACCGCGGACTCGAAAGTGGTCCACTAACATCGCTGCTTCTCGTTCGCGTACGTCATGGGACATGAACTCCCTTCTATCCACCCAATAGAAGAGTCCCAGCAGGACTGATACTCCAAGGAGCCACTTATACCAAAGGACCTCGAATACCCAGAAAAAAGGTACACCTCGAAGATACCCCAAAAACAACGGAGGATCTCCAATTGGGGTCAGCGCGCCTCCGCAGTTGGAAACTATAAAAATGAAAAACGCAATGTGATATTTCTTGAACCGCCACTCATTGCCCCGCATGAACGGTCGTATCAATATCATGGAGGCGCCGGTGGTTCCGATCACATTTGCGAGAACTGCCCCAACTCCAAGTATAAACAAGTTCTGATGAGGGGTCAACCGCCCGGTCATTGCTACGAGCATCCCCCCCGCCACAACGTATAGCGATCCGATCAGCGCAATAAACGAGAAGTACTCGTGACCGACATGGCCAAGTTGAACGGTCGCGCCGCGTCCAAACCAATAGTAGAGCGCAACAACGGCACCAAGGGGCACAACCAGCCACGGATAATACCGCTCCCAGAACTTGTGATTCACGAGCGGCCAGATCGCGATTTGAAGCAGTATCAATGCAAACGGAATTGCCCAATACAGGGAAGGAGGATCAACTGGCAATGCCGCAGCGAGAAGTGTGGATGACGGATTTATCAATTGGAATATGTCGAATGCAAATCAACCGCCAAGCAAGACTCCTATGCAGCGATTGGTCCATTCGCTCAGAACGGGCCTGAAGCGGCTTCTCGCATCTTCATTCTCGCGACAAACTCTCGGAATTTCAACGTGGAGACCATATCTGCACACCTTGGGGGACAAAGAACCTTGCGCCTTCGCCCCTTTGGCGTTGTAATGCAAGGTGTCAAGCGGCTCGATCGCGAGCTTTGGAAGCCTGAGGTCAGTTGAAGCAAGCTGCTCATAAGAGTCTTTGAGAGCCTTTGCTTCTGATTCAGTGATTCCGGACGTGGCAACTTCGAGTGATTCGTGCTTGCGGTGTCCGTGAAGCTCAATGAGAAGCGCAAGCGGCATGATTCGGCCAGCGTCATGCAGCGCAGAACGATATTTGTGAAAAGCGGCAATCGCTCGTGGAGTTTCGCGTTCAGCGCCGCCTTTGCGTTTCGATTCCGTCGGACGGTTAACATGTAAGTGCCTTCCGATGGAAACGGGAATCAATCCACCGTCTTCATCTCTGAAATTCCTGGCCAATACCTGACCGCAATTTAGATCGAAAGCCAGTCGATTGGCGAAATACTCAGTCCAATTATCAAAACTAACGTGAGGCGCCGCTACGACGATACCCTCGCTCTCGCCGCAGACCCGCTTCACCTCCACGGTCGCTGGAATCCACTCCTGAAGCAACTCCTGCATTTCAAGCTTCAAATATGTCCGTCCGTCAGTCGAAGTGAACTCGTGGGCTCCTTCGCCGAGGGCGGCTATCATTTCGCCGATTAACGCTTGCCTGTCTCTTTCCATGCCTTGTACTTCTCAAAGGCCTCAAGAAAACTCTCTTTGCGATATCCGTTTCCATTCTCGTCAACCGTCACAATTCTGCCGGATTCGAGATCGTCCCGCGATACCCAAACGTATTCAGTGTGCTCTCCGCTTAGCTGCGGTTCACCGCGGAAACTCTCTGCGAGGTAATTAATGCATAGTATCGGCGACGTACCGGCAGTATAGACTCCAAACCATGTTTGTGCCACGCCAAAAATCTCAACATCCACGCCGCATTCTTCTTTCGCCTCACGCAGCGCACCCGATACAGGATCTTCATTGATATTCAATCTCCCGCCCGGCGGGGCAAAAGTCTGGGGAGGCGCAACCCGTTTCAGCAGTAGTAGTCGGTCATCTCGAAAGACATACACCGCCGCCGCAACACGATGCGTCAATTCTGTCATACGACGGAGTCCCAAATGCTCACGGTTGTATCACCGAAAACACGCGACTTGCGCAACTTCAATCCTATGACATCCGGAGGAGCCTGACGCTTTGAATGCTCGAACACGATGATGCCGTTGGGTGCAAGAAGTTTTGAGTCAAGAATATTCTCCAGCAATTCCGCAGGTACGACCTTTTCATAAGGCGGATCGGCGAAAATAATATTGAAAGGCTCAGTGAATCTCGATGCATTGTGCAAGAAGTGATTCACATCCTCACAGTGTACCACGGAACGGTCTTCAAGATGAAACTGCGCCAGCGCGCGCTTCATTCGCTTTTCTGATTCGCGCGACTTGTCCACAAATACTGCGACATCGGCTCCGCGGCGCAGCGCCAATACTCCATATGAACCTATTCCGGCATAAAGATCAAGCACTCGCGTTTCCGCAATCTCGGCGTGCAGCATGTCAAAGACGGATTCAAGAGTGCGTGCTGATGTGGGACGCATTTCTACTTGCGTTTTCCCCCGCCGCAAGCCCGACGACATTCGAACCGGCATGGTTCGCTCCTTTATCTCTAAGCCGCAGTGCGGCAGGACTATTCGCTTGTTATGACGCGATCTCTCATCGCAGCAATTTTCTTCTCGCCGATTCCGGGTACTCGCTCAAGATCATCCGCGGAAATGAAAGGCCCACCGGTCTCACGTTCTTCGATTATTCGCGCAGCCAGCACAGGTCCGATCCCAGGCAGTCTTTCCAATTCGATTTCATTTGCAGTGTTGATGTTGATCGGGCGGTTGAGCAGCGCAACACGCGCTGCATGAATTGAATCCGCCGCTCTTAAAACTTCATGGTTCTTCCCCATGTACACGATTCGTGTATTGGAAGCGGCAGAGCGGCTGTACCATTGTTCACGAAGCTCAAGAACAGTCCCGAGCACAAAGCTCAGTCCAAGAAGCCACGCCAGCGCGCGGCGGCTGTAATCAAACCGCCATATCACGATCCAAGCGCTTCCTTCACACGCGCGAAGAAGCCTTTCTCGTTTGTCTGTACTTTGAAATTCTCGCTGTTCCCAAGTCGCTCAACCATTTCCCGCTCGCTCGTACTAAGCTTCTTAGGAACATGAAGCTCAATTTCCACAAGCTGGTCGCCCCGCCCGTAACCATTCAATGACGGAAGACCTTTTCCGCGCATGCGTAGCAACTTACCCGGTGTCATCCCCGGCTCAATCTTTAGCTGCGCCCGGCCGCCGAGCGTTGGGACTTCCACGGTCGCGCCGAGCAAGAGCTGAGGAATCGAAACACTTAACCTGTAAATGATGTTGTCCCCGTCTCGCTCGAAATACTCATGCTCCTTCTCGTCTATCAAGACAATCAAATCCCCCGCGGGACCGTTTCGAGGACCGCTATGCCCTTCTCCTCGAAGTGTCAGGTATTGACCGCTGGCCACTCCCGCCGGTACGTCAACATGTATCGTGTCTTCTGTGCGTACACGTCCGTCGCCATTGCAGGTCTTGCACGGGTTCGCCACAATTCGGCCTTCGCCGTGGCACTGCGGACAAGTCTGAATATTGACAAATTGTCCGAGAATCGTCCGTGACACTTGCCGGACTTGTCCCTGACCCCGGCATGTCGGGCATTCCTGAGGCGCACTGCCTGCCGCTGCACCGCTCCCGCCGCAGGTCGTACACGGACGGAATCTCTTCACCTTGATGGTCTTGCGAACCCCCTCCGAAATCTCTTCAAGCGTGAGTGAGAGTTTCAATTGCAAATCGTTGCCGCGCACTCGTGCTGAACCGCTGCGTCCACCACGCTGCTGGCCAAAGAAGTCCCCGAACATCCCGCCTTCCATGAACTGCCGTAACGCATCCGAAAGGTCAAACTCGAAACTCCCCCCTTGTCCGGGACGAGGTCCCGCGCCGCCCTGCATGTGACCAAAACGATCATACTGCGCGCGCTTTTGAGCGTCGGAAAGCACCGCGTACGCCTCTCCGACTTCCTTGAATTTCTCCTCTGCAGTCGCATCTCCCTTATTGCGGTCAGGATGATACTGCATCGCAAGCTTTCGGTAAGCCTTCTTGATCTCCTCCTGAGTGGCTCCGCGATCCACCCCCAGAATCTCATAATAGTCACGCTTCGCCATTTATCCCTCTGTCACCTCACCCTGCGAACCGGGCTCCTCGGCCTCGATCGATACGATTACCTGCGCATGGCGGATCACACGCTCTCCAAGCTTGTAGCCTGGCGAGACCTCTTCAAGCACGACTCCCGCAGGAAAGCCTTCTCGCGGTTGTGTGAGAATCGCGTCATGCTCATTCGGATTGAATTCCTTGCCGCGGCACTCAAGCCTGGTAATCCCCTTGGATTCCAAAAAACTTTTGAACTTCTGCTGTATCAGTTCCATACCTCGACGAGAACCGTTTTCCTCCGCGGCTGTGGTTTCCAGCATTCTGTTCATGTCGTCATACACTGTCAACAAACCTGACAGAACGTTCTCAACCACGTTCTCTCGAATATTCTCAATCTCCGCTCTGGTACGCTTCCGGAAATTGTCAAACTCGGCCAACTGACGGACATATTTGTCCCTCCACTCGGCCGCTTCTGCACGTGCCTGTGTCAACTCGTCCTGCGCTTCCGGAGTCGTACTCCCCGATGGCTCCTGGTCCAGCACTTCGTTGTTCTCTCTATCCAGTTGATTCATATTTCTCTAATTCAGATTATGAAAGCCGTTTACTGACTACTCTCGCGGTGTATTCAAGCAGAGTCGTCAGGCGCGAATAGTCCATCCGTGTCGGTCCAATCACGCCAAGCTTGCCCGCGCTGGAGTTTGTCTTGTAATCCGCGGAAATCACCGATAGATCCTTGGCGCGGCTGTCCTGATTCTCGCGGCCGATCTTTATGGTAATCTGTCCCCGCGCCTCGCTGCTTTGCAGCAAGTGTATGATGATATCTTTGTCTTCAACTAACTCAATGATGCCACGCATTGAACCAGGCGTGGAAAACTCCGGTTGAGTGATAACCTGGGCACGCCCCCCGATCTTGACATGTTCACTCCGCGACGCAAAATTGAACAACTCATCCGTCGATTCCACAAACAGGCGAATCAGGCTCTGAGGTGTCTCGGCAATATTCTGAATTCTCGTCGCAATCTGCTCTCGAATTTGGCCGACGGTCAAACCTGCCAGCCGCTGATTCAATGCGCTCGTCACTTTTCTGACCGAGTCTTCAGACATTTCCTGCTCAATCTCAAGCATGATCGACTTCATCGGACCTGCTTCCAAACTGATAACCACCAGCAGCCGGCGCTCAGCCAGCCGGGCAAGTTCAATCCGGCTCAGTACAGCGTTCTGCAGCTCGGGAATCACCACAATCCCCAACAGCTGCGAGGCCGAGGCTAAAACCCGCGTGGTTGCGTCAAGAACTGACTCCAGCTCCGCAGGGACCGACTCAATTTCACGGTCTATCGCTTCCCTCTCTTGACTGGTCAATTCACCAAGGTCCATCAAGTCATCCACGTAAAACCTGTACCCCAGGTCCGAAGGCATTCTCCCCGCTGAAGTGTGTGGATGACTAAGCAGCCCCATCTCCTCCAAATCAGACATAACATTCCGAATAGTCGCCGGAGAAAGATCGATCCCGAACTTCCGGGCAATGTGCCTCGAACCGACCGGATTTGCCGTCAGAATGAAGTGTTGCACAACCGCCCGAAGAATCAACTTCTCTCGTTCGGTAAGTTTCGGTATTGGCTGGGGCGAAGTCATTCGTGGTGATAGTGCTTAAACAGATAAGATAACGAGATATGGCTCGATTGTCAAGCCGATTTGAATCAAGCAACTATATTAAAATCCAATAACTTAACACGTTTCACCCGCCTCTGCCCCCTTTCCGGTCGACCAAATGTCCACTATCCTCTTAGAAACAATAGTTTACTTTCTCGGGAACTATAAACCTCGGATTCACCGACAGTGTTCCCGATAATGAAAACGCCCGGCAGTTTCCTGCCGGGCGTGGGTAAAAACTAATTTTCGGCTTAAATGCTGCCGGTAATGTGGAATCCGAATACGATCCCAGTCAATGTGAAGCAGTAAACATCCTCGTTGCCCAAACCGAAGGCTTGAAAGCGACCCTCACGCACTGCATCCACCAACCGATCTGTGTTTTGCAGCAGAGCTATGGTCTCGAAACAGGTGAATTGTTTGATTTCATTCGGCGCCAAGGCCATGCCTTCAAAAACCTTGAACGCGCCGGAATGATTGCGAACCGCATCGGGATCGCCGGCCGGGTCAAACTCCGTATCCATCACAATCCAAATCTCTCCCGAGACGGGCGTATTCAGGTGATTCTCAGCATGCACACTTATACAGCCGTCCTCGACCCCTTCAATCGTGAAATCCGACCAATCACTGTTGTCCGTCAGATCTACGACCACACCTTCCATTTGAGTATCGAGAGCGCCTTCGCCGCGCAATCCGCCCGGACGAGTGTCCGTGGTAATCACTCCGTCCACTTCCTGCGAAACAAAGGCCGTTCCCGAGGTCAAGCCGCATCCGCTCAATGCAAAGACCAGCGAAGCGGCAAGAATACAAAGTATCGTCTTCATGTGTTTCTCCTTCTGCTCCGCTTAATTTGATTTGCCTTTGATAGGAATGAAATACTGCACACCAAGCATCGTCTGCCAGTTCTTGCGCGAGGCTTTGTTGTCATGAAACGGCATGACCAGCAAGGACGTGCTCACGTCAAGATAGACTTTTCGCTGATAGAGGTTGAAACCCGCGCCACCGCCGCCGCTAATGCCGGAAAGACTCTCTTCTTCCTTGTAATCAACTCCCGGCGACACTGTGTTTGTGGAAACACCGAGTTGAAGATAGGGCCAAACGGATGCGGGAGTCTTCTTTGCCAACAGGAGATTCAGTCCAAATCCAGTCAGTGAACCACCCGGTATGGTCAATGTTGGCTCGTTTGGGAAATCAATGTCCTCTTCCACGTCTGCCTGAGATGTGCTCCTGAAGAAGAGCTGGCCGTGCAGCGGCCCGACAATGTTCCCTCGGACTGATACTCCGAAAACCGGTCCGGCACCAACATCCTCTTGTATTACGGGCATGTCATACCCCCCGTGAATCCCGACACCAAGAGGATAGGCACCAAATCCTGGCAGGACAAATCCAGCAATCAAAACCAAAGTTCCAAGCAGTTTCATAGCTTTGCTCCTTTGAATTGCGTTGTTTCTACCGCAATTTACGAACACCTTGTCGGATAGTCAACGGATACCCCCCCTTTTCTTCAGAATTGTTCAAATATGAGCAAGTTGTTTTGTTCGGTAAGGTTCCCTAAATTGAATCTATCAGAATTCAAGGAGACCGTAATGCGAACGCTTGCTTCTTTTCTTTTTCTTGCACTGTCAATCCCTGTCTGGGCCGACCCGGGTGACACAACCGTGGTTGTTACTTTCGCTCAAAGACTCCAGAACTTCGGTGCCGGCGGCCGGGACGTCGTGGAGGTTTTTGAATTCCCCGGTTGGGATGTTGAGTTCAGTGAGATCTACATGGTGTATCGCTTGGATTGTCCAAGTTCACCGGGCGATTGCGACCCCTGGGACAGAACAGCCCGCCTGTTTGTCCAACGTCCGCTAACAGATTCGACTCACGAAGATATTGAAATTGCTCGTGTTATTACACCGTATGATATCACAGGCGGAGGAGGCCCGGGACACTGCGAATGGACATTCGACATGCTTGATTATCAATCCCTGCTCAGAGGCCAGGTCACTCTTCACAGCTTTGTGGATACGTGGGTTGGTGGAAATCAAGGCTGGTTGGTAACTTGCACCTTTTACTTCGTCGAAAACCCCCTTCAGCTACGTCCTATTGCAGTCGAGCAGCTCTGGAACTTCGGCGGGCTGGTGTACGGAGACCCCGCCGATCCTGTCGAGAATCACCTTGACATCTCCTTTGTGCCGATACCTGCGCAAGCCGAATTTGCAACGGTCCGCATCTGGACTACCGGTCACGGGCAGGGAAACACTCATAATGCTGCCGAGTTCTCTCAAAAAACTCACGGGGTGTGGATTGGTACCGACCATTTCGAACACCTCCTGTGGAGAAATGACTGCTCTGTCAATGCTTGCAGCCCGCAAGGCGGAACATGGCAGTTTAACCGTGCCGGGTGGTGCCCGGGGGACCGGGTGTATCCGTGGGATATTCCGTTTGTCGAAGTCGTACCCGGACAAACTATAGATGTTTGGCCAACTATCGAAGCTTACGAAAACCTTTGCCGCCCGACCAATCCTGAATGTGTTTCCGGAGTCACCTGCCCGGATTGCAATTACAACAGCACCGGTCACACACAACCCGTTTACATCACCAGCGGTCAAGTTATCTTCTGGACAACTCAAACGGTATCAGCCGAAGAGCAGCCTGATTTGGTTCCTGCCAATGCCGTGCTCCACCAGAACTACCCGAACCCGTTCAATCCCGAAACGACCATCTCATTCTCGCTTGCAAAAACGGGGAATGCGAGAGTAGATATCTTTGACGTCAACGGACGTCTTGTACAAACGCTGTTGGATCGGGAGATAAGTCGGGGTCAGCACAAGCTTCGTTTCGATGGAAGCGGATTGTCGAGCGGAGTCTATTTCACCCGATTGATGACACAAGGAGAGCAATTCACGAACAAGATGTTGCTGCTGAAGTAAGCCCGATGCAAGAATCGAAGAGCCCGGTATTCACCGGGCTCTTTCCTTTGCTCATCGGGTAAGTCTTGGCTTGTCTTTGTGCCTGCCAGCCAGCACATAGGGTTGAAATGCTTCAATAACAAAGTGTTTCCATACACCATCAACAATCGTCGCCCATTCTGTGTCAATGGCACCACTCAGCTGCACAGTAACTTTAACTTGGGTGCTGTCTTGCTGCGGCGTGAACTCATATGTTACAACGTGCGTCAATGCCTTTCCGGTTAGTCCGAGTGGCCCATCAAACCGAATCATGTTCGGTCGGTTACAGAGAATAACCGTTGCATGAAGAGCTCCATTCCCTTCATCATCAAATTCCTCTATGAACCTGCCTCCCACCCAAGGCTCAATTCTGAGACTCTTGGGATTCTCGCTAAAATGATGATCCCACCACGGCAAGATGTCACCGGTCATCGCGTCGAAGATTTCGTCCGGGCTTCCCGGCAAAGTCGTGACGTGCGTCGAAGTGAATCCGCCCTGCGGGTTAGTCGTAAGTTCGGCGAAGGAAGCGTGTGCCGCCAACAGCATCAAAACAAGCAAAGCTCTTTTCATCTAATCCTCCATTATGGTAATCTACTCCGCGTAGCTCTGTTTATCTCCCACCCCACTCCGAATCCACTGATTCGCAACGATTCATGCCAGTCAAACCGCGACTTGCGTTTGATGGGCTGCGGGTGCCGCAGAGTCTTTATCCGTCCATCTTTGAGAGTAACACCCCACTCAAGACCTGCAAGCTTTCTCACTTGCTTCGGCCCAAGCCGTTCGACAAGCCAAGACTCAAATCGGAATCCGCTGTCAAGGGTTGGTCTATCCAATAGCCAGAACTTCCCGTCCCTGAAAATCTCAGCTTGAAGTTCCCGATTCACAAGATCTGCTTCAGAATAGTAGGCAGGATCTTCGTCTTCTCCTTTTGCACCGGGCAGTCCCGAACCGCCACTTTGGGGGTCAATTCGTGGATACCCGGGACGATCCTCCCGTTCAGCCAATTGCCACCATTCAATCGAACTTGAATTGCGCGTGCCGGAATCGGGTTCGAAGGCCAGGCGAAGTGTTCCATCCAACCCCAAGGGTCGAACTTCAATATGCCCAAGGGTTTCACCACGTGAATCTACGATCGCAAGTCTATATTCCCCAGCGACTTCAAGTAACGTTGGCGGGGACTCTCCCAGAGTCATAATTAATGAAATAAATACTGCAGAAACAGCAACTTGAAATAGTATGCTCGATGTCTCTTGTTTGGCAGCGAAAGAGGTGTGACTTTGTTCCATAAACTACAAGATAAATAACTAAGTCTTTAGTTGCACGTATCTTGACTTTGTAAAATGATGTTGACATTAACGCGTTTATTTTTTATACTGTGTACCTTTAGTAAACAGCGTTCAGAAAGCCGCCGTGACGATCATTGATCGCAAGCTCAGAGAAAAGCAAGAGATGCGCGCCTCCATCCTCGAGGCTGCTAAGGATCTCTTCGCCGAGGATGGCTTTCAAAATGTCTCAATCCGCAAGATTGCAGAGAAGATAGAATACAGCCCTGCCACTATCTATCTGTATTTTAAGGACAAAGATGCTATCCTCTTTGACCTTCATAATGAAGGTTTTCGTAAACTCTTTACCCGCCAAAGAGATAGAGCAAAAATCAAGGACCCGGTACAAAGACTTAAGAGTCTGTTGGAAGGATACTTGGAGTTCGCGTTGGCTGAGCCAGAGTATTACGATTTGATGTTCATGCTCTTTACTCCGCTGCCCAAAATCATTAAGACGGCGGAATGGAGGTATGGACGACGGGCCTTCAGAATGCTCATGAAAACCGTCGCTGAATGTCAGGCGTTGGGACTTTTCCGAGAGACTCGTACCGAGGCTGCCTCCCTCGGACTTTGGGGCTCCGTCCATGGACTTGCTTCTTTACTGATTCGCCAGCGTGCTTCCATGCTGCCCGAAACTGAGCAAGCCAATTTGGCAAGAGAGGCATTAAGCATGTTTAACAGCAATTTGCTGGCTACTTCTGCGTGAAATTGCTGTTTTCTTAATGAAATTTTCTTATCTTATGATAGTTGGTGAACGGTTAGCAACCGTTGACCCACGGGCCGCCAAGGTTACCCGGCCGCAACGACTCCGTGTCAATCCACTCCAAACCGGGTTTAGGAAGGACACCATGAAGAAGACATTGTTTGCCGTTCTTTGGATCGCCCCCCTGCTGTTCCTTGCAGGTTGTGCCGAGCCCCCCAAGGCTGAAGCTGATGCCGCAAATGCCGCGCTGCAAGCCGCCAAGACTGCCGAAGCTGAGCAGTATGCCGCCCAGGCGTTCCAGGCCGCTCGCGACACCTTGAATGCCGGCTTGGCCGCTGTCAAGGAGCAAGATGGTAAGTTCGCACTGTTCCGCAACTACGACGCCGCCAAGGCGCAATTGGTTAAGGCGACGGAAATGTCGAACCAGGCAGCGTCGGCTGCCGCCGCAGAGAAGGAGCGTCTTAAGAACGAACTGACTACGATGCAAGCTACTTTGACTGCCGCACTCGCCGCCGCCGACACCGCCCTGATGAAGGCTCCCGTTGGCAAGGGAAACAAGGCTGACATCGAGCTCATCAAGAGCGACCTCTCGGCCGCTCGCACTGCCTACGACGCTGCGGTTGCCGAGTTCAATCAGGGCAAGTACCTGTCAGCCCGTACCAAGATGCAGACGGTTCAACAGCGTGTTACCAACATCATGAACGAAATCACCCGCGCCTCCGAAATGGCAAAGGGTGGAAAAAAGAAGTAATTGCGTCGCCGCTACGCGGCCGTAACTTCTGATAATTTTGCAGGGAGCCGCGCCCAACGACGCGGCTCCCTGCACGCTCTAAACTGTTTTTGAATAGCACCATTAGCTTTCGCATCGAATGCTCAGACGACTGATCCTTGTCGCTCCGATTGCCCTTGCCCTGGTATGGCTGGGGTGCGACACACCGCCGCTGGTTGACATGGTGATCGCCGAATCGGCGCTCTCCAATGCGCGCAGCGGTCCTCCCCGCAAATATGCCAAGGAAGAACTTGAGTCCGCAGAGGTCGCGCTGCAGAAGGCCCGTGAAGAAATGGCCTTTCAACAGGGCAGGATGTCGATCATGCGCAATTATGACTCCACGGATACGCTTATTGCATATGCCCGGACACTGACTCAAATTGCGGAAGACTCGGCGAAAGCAAGAAGGGAAATTGCCCTTGCAAATGCCGAGCATGAACTGAAGATTCTGACTGACGATTTGAACAACTGGCGGGAGTCGCTTGATTCAAAACTGACGCTGTATCGCGCTGAGAAGCTGTGGACCCTGGCACAGATGAGCCAGATGAACGCCATGAGTCTGCTCGCGCAGGAAGATATTGAGGGGGCGCTGGATGCCGGGCAGGAGTGCCGTGAACAGCTCGCCGCCCTCCGTATGGCCATCAACAATCACGGCGCGGATGAACTCGAGCGAATTCGTGCCGCCAAGCACTGGGTGGCGAATACCCTTGAAGACAGCCGCCGGAACGGCACGGTCGCTATTATCGTTGATAAAGAAGAGCACCGCCTCCACCTGTTCGATGGCGGAAAGAAGCTGAAGTCCTACAAGGTTGATTTGGGCTTTAATGCGGCCTACCAGAAGATGTTCGCCGGCGACGGGGCAACTCCGGAGGGTCGGTACAAGGTCACGGAAGTGAAGCATTCGAGCCGGTATTACAAAGCTTTGCTGCTGAATTATCCAAACGACGACGACAAAAAGCGTTTTGCCGCAAACAAGAAGAGCGGCAGAATTTCAAAACGAGCCGGAATCGGTAAACTCATTGAAATCCACGGACATGGCGGTCAGAACAAGAATTGGACAGACGGCTGTGTCGCATTGGCGGATCACGATATGCTCGAACTAATGAAATATGCCCGGGTGGGTACACCTGTCACCATCGTACGCAAACTCGAGGGATTGTGATGAAATGGGTCGTACTTAGCGTAATCGCTGTTCTCATCATCGGGACTGCATCCGTTTTCGCCCTGGCGGAGAAGCCTGCGGAGATTCCGCCGCCTGACATGATGTCTCGCTTGGACTCCGTCTTGAATGCCGTTCCCAATGAAAAGAGTATCGCCAAGGAGATCAAGCGGCTCAAAAGGGATCTTGAAAAGTCTCTTCCGAAGGGAAAGTACATTGTCATTGATCCGCATACAAACCATGCCTATCTGCGAACTGCTGATTCCGTGTACTTCAAAGCCGTCTGTTCTACCGGTTCCGGAGGCGAGCTGACTGATCCCAAGACAGGCAAAAAGTGGGTGTTCCACACACCGCAGGGTGTCTTCGCTATCAAGAACAAAATCGTGGAACCGTGGTGGCGCAAACCTGATTGGGCATTTGTGGAGGAAAACGAACCGATTCCGACTAGCAATGCCGATCGGCTGGATCCCAACGTCATGGGTGATTATGCGCTGGGCTTCGGTGACGGGTACTTTATTCACGGAACTCTTTATGAACGGCTCTTGGGCATGTCGGTAAGTCACGGTTGCGTAAGATTGGGGTCGGATGACTTGAAATTCTTCTACGATCGTGTCCCCATCGGAACAGGAGTCTATGTTCTCTAAGTTAACGGGTGTTCAACTGCTGATGCTGTTCTGTGCGGCGCAAGCGGTTTATGCTCAGCCTGACAGTCTGAAGCAGGAGTGGAAGCTGCTTGCCGCGCAAAATGAACTTGTGCAGTCGAACGATCCTTACATCGTCATCGACAAGCGCAGTGAAAGTTTTGTCCTGAAACTCGGCAACGCCGTCGTGTCCACTTTGCACGAAGACTCCGGGACCGCCAAACTGAACATCGCTTCGTTAGCTGACGATTTCTCACCTGATTCTGTCTTTTTGTTCTCAACGGCCGGTATCCGGCTGATCAAGTTTGAACCACGATTTCCTGATTCCCTGCTGAAGATTGTCAGCGAGGCCATGGATATGGATCCATCGCTTCTGCAGCGCGAGATTCCGGTGGCTTTCGAAGTCACGTGGCGAAACGGTCCCACCCTGCTCGTTCACTCAACACCGGAGAATGACCCGGTCGAAGTAAAAGTCCCCTTTCGAGAGAAGCTCGGACTTTGGCTCCAAAGTTTCAAAGGCCACGACAAGTTCTCCATTCAAACGAATCGGGAAGTCGCGCTCACACTTTATCGCACACTTAAGAACGGGGCGCTAACGCTGGTGCTCCGTTAGGCTGACAACTATCCAAACAGAAAACAGGCCGCCCATCGGGCGGCCTGTTCTTATTTGTTGCCGAAGATAACTACTTCAGCAGAAGCATCTTGCGTGTTGCAGTGAAACTGCCGGCGTCGAGACGGTAGAAATAGACACCGCTTGGAAGCGAAGCCGCGTTGAAGCTGACAGTGTGACTTCCAGCTTCCATATTGCCGTTCACAAGGATGGCGACTTCTGCGCCGGTCACCGAGTACACTTTCAACGAAACATTAGCCGAATTCGCCAGAGTGTAGCTGATATTCGTCTCCGGGTTAAACGGATTCGGGTAGTTCTGTGCCAATGCGAACTCGTTGACTGTGCCTGCACCGTACGGCGTGGCATTGACAATCTGCGAATGAACTGAAACTGCGCCATCCAGATCAACTATCGTCAGACGATAGCTGTACGTCGTACCGACTGTGACATTTTCATCGGTGTAGCTGTAGTGTGTCTCCGATGAACTCTCTCCGCGTGCTGCGACCTGGGCTGCCAGCGACCAGCTGTTCATATCCGTCGAACGCTCAAGCAGGAAGTGGCTCGTCGCCTGTTCCGTCGCCGTTGACCAATCAATCCGCACGGCATTCTCAAGTGCCACGGCATCAAACGACGCCATCTCCACCGGCAAAATGTCGTCAATCGTGATGCAGAAACAGCCGGCATAAACATCCTCCGCCGGCGGAATCGCACGGCCTGCGTCCGGCGGCAGACAGAGCACAAGATACCAGTTCATGTCTTCGCCCTGACGGACATCCCAAATGATATCGCCACTGCCGGGAGTACAATCCGGGTTACCGCACTCGACACAGCCATAAACCCAATCGAGACCGGTGATAACGGGATTCGAATACGACGTGACTAGGCGAATCCACAGCTCTTGCGAGCAGCAGCAAAGACTGACACAGTAGGAACCTGCGCCCGAAATTTCACTCGGGCCCCAGACTTCGCAGCAGTAAATCTGAATGTCAAGTGTCTGAGTCGGGTTGCTATCGTCAATGGTGAAGAAACGATTGCCGCCACACTCCCAGTTACAGAACTCTCCGTCGTTACGCTGGAACTTATATTGAACACTGGTATTCGAGCCGCCCGGGAACACGAACGTGCCTTCCCAGATTCCGTCTGCGTCAACGTCGCTCATCGAACCATTTGGATTGCACGTACTCCAACCGAGAAAATCACCCGTGAAGAATACGCCGCCGTCAAACAGATCGGGGTTAACGCAATTCATATCAACTCGGAAGGTCACGGCAACATCCCGTGACGTGCCCGGTTGAATATGCAGGACGAACGGAGGATTGTTTCCGGCCTGATCCTGAGCACCAGTATACGTCGAACCGTCTTCCGCGTCATAAATCTCCACGTAGAACAATTCGTCCTCGCCGCCATTCAAAGCGGCCGCTGGAATATCAGCCCACCATTCGTCGTTGCTTCCGATTTGCACGTTAAACGACATGGGAACCGATGTGTAAGACCCTTCGCTGGCACGTTTGTAGAATAGCGAAGCGCTGATTCCGGCACCCGGTCCGGGGGCTTCAGTAACGCCAGCCTTCCAAACTTGAACATACACTCCGATGTTCTGATTCGGCAAGCGAACTTGGCCACTGGTCGGCCAGATCTGTCCTGCCCAGCCAATGGCAGCCTCTGCCGTGCTAGCCCCAACAAAGGCCAACATCAAACAAATTAACAAATACTTAAACTTTTTCATGGAACTGCTCCACGTCCTTTCATGTTGACAAGTTGTAGCGTTGCAGTATATCTAATATATTTGCATCCTCTCGCGAAGTCAAGGAACTTCAACTTTTCCTTCAATTAATTCTGATTCAAAAAGCGGAGTTTCATATCGGGGTCAGCACCTTTAATATTTTATAAATTAGTACTTTATGACGGGTTCTCGCACCTCAAATTGACTTCCAGAGCATGTCCGTCAAGTCCCATTCTAAAATTAGGAGAGGCATTACCAAAATTGATTGGTTACTATTGACTTTCGATTGACCTGACATTATATTGTGAATAATCAACTAAAACTTATGAATTCACCTTTTTCCGCCACCATGTCCATGAGCTGGCGCTGGCAATTCGGCAGCGTGGCGATTGGTATTGTCTAATTTCGAATAGAAATCTGTAAATTCCAGAGCCACGCTTGAACACGGCGTGGCTTTTGTTTTTCCACCTTATCAAATGAAAACTTATACGATATCCGGCGATCTCCTGACTCCGGTCGCGGCTTTCTTGAAACTTCGAAACCTTGGAAGCGCACCGTTTCTTATGGAAAGCGTCACCGGCGGTGAAAGATTCGGCCGATTCTCCTTTATTGGACTGAATCCAGACGGAGCCATTTCTGCTGAAGCTCCAGGTAAGGCGTCGGCGACGATTCCTTCAATCTCGCAAACTGGCCCCCTTCGTCTGTTGCTGTGCGAGTTCGAACAGAACTGTACTGCCCGACATGAACAACACCTTCCCTTCAACGGAGGATTAATAGGAGTAATCGGGTTCGATTGGATTCATGAACTGGAGCAAATGGACGCAAGCAAGCAGAGCTCAACTCCTCTTGCATGGCTCGGCAACTACGAGCAAATCATTATTTTCGACCACCTCCGGCATGAAGTTATTCTCGCTGAACAAGGCAATTCAAAATCCGCCGTCACTTTGCATGAGATTACCCAAGCGCTCGAGAAACCTGTTCAGGCAGTCAAGCGTTCATTCAAAACAGGGCATCGTTCAAGCAGTTTTGAGCCCGCGGATTTCTGCGCGTCGGTTGACAAACTAAAACATCATATTGTGGCCGGAGATATTTTTCAGGCCGTGCTTTCACAGCGATTTCAGCGTCCTGCTGAAGGAGATGCCTTTGAACTCTATCGTTCGCTCCGGCGCGTGAATCCGTCTCCTTACATGTTCTATCACGAAACTCCCGTCGGCACCTTTATCGGCGCCTCTCCGGAACTGCAAGTCGGTGTGAGTCTGCGCGAGGTTCGCATCAATCCTATTGCCGGCACGCGGCCGAGAGGAGCAAACGAAACTGCCGACAAGCTGCTCGAACACGAACTCGTCTCTGACCCGAAGGAACGGGCTGAACACATGATGCTCGTCGATCTTGCCCGCAACGATCTCGGCCGCGCCTGTGAGTTCGGTTCGGTCGCAGTCAGAGACCTCGCATCGGTTCATCGCTTCAGTCATGTAATGCATCTTGTGAGCGACATCCGCGGCAGATTACGCGATGGGAAATTCACGACGGACGCTCTCGCTGCGTCTTTTCCCGCCGGCACAGTGTCCGGTGCGCCAAAGGTTCGCGCACTGCAGCTCATTCTTGAAAACGAACCCGTCCCCCGTGAATTCTACTCCGGTGCCGCAGGCTTCCTCGGTAGTGACGGCAACGCCGAATTCTGTATCATGTTGCGGACTGCGGTTCTGCGCGACGGAGTGCTCAGTTATCAGGCGGGGGCTGGAATTGTCGCCGACAGCACTCCGGAAAATGAACTGGCCGAAACCGAACACAAGGCAGCTGCAATCGAACGCGCTTTGGCTCAGCTTGAAAAGTCATGATCTTCGTCCTTGACAACTACGATTCGTTCACCTATAACCTCGTGCAGGCAATCGGCAAGCTCGGCGTGCGTGTTGAAGTTGCTCGCAATGACGAAATTACATGCCAGGAATTGCAGGTCATGAATCCCGCAGGGCTTGTTCTTTCGCCCGGACCGGGACGACCGGAAGATGCCGGGAATATGCCGGCAATTCTTGCGGGTTCAATCGGCATTCTTCCGATACTCGGTGTCTGTCTCGGCCACCAGATGATTGGTCTGCATTTCGGTGGCAACGTCGTTTCTGCGCCGGAACTGGTGCACGGGAAATCCACTCGAGTATTTCACGACGGCAGAACCATCTACAAGGGATTGCCTGACCCGTTCGAGGCCGGAAGGTATCATTCTCTGATCGTCGCACAGGAAGGTTTGCCCGCTGAACTGGTCGTTACATCCCGCACGGGAACCGGTGAAATCATGGGTCTGCGCCACAAATCACTGCCCGTCGAAGGTGTACAGTTTCATCCTGAATCCATACTGACTCCCGATGGCGAGCGACTCCTCGCCAACTTCATCGCCATGACTGCGACAAAGTGACTCTCAAAGACTACCTCAAGTATGTCGTACATGGCGGCACTCTGGCGGTTCACGATGCGGAACGCTGCTGCGAGCTGCTCTTCAAAAGCGAGGCCTCGCAGATGGATATCGCAGCTCTCTTGTGCGCCATGCATGCCCGCGGTGAAACTGTTGATGAACTGTGCGGATTTCTCTCTACAATGCGCCGTCACATGTCGCGTGTGGATGGTTTCGAGGCAACTGCTGTCGATATGTGCGGCACAGGCGGTGACGGCAGTCACAGCTTCAACCTCTCTACGGCTGCTTCACTGGTTGCTGCCGCCTGCGGAGTAACAGTTGCCAAGCATGGCAACCGTGCGGTTTCCTCTAAATCCGGAAGCGCAGATGTGATTGAGGCGCTTGGCCTGCCGTTCTGTGAGTCTCCGGCACAAGCGGCTTCGCTCCTCGGTGAGCACGGATTTGCGTTCCTGTTCGCACCCAATTTCCATCCTGCAATGAAAAGCGTCGCTCCGGTGCGCAGAGAGCTCGGTGTACGGACGATTTTCAATCTGCTCGGTCCGCTGGCCAACCCTGCGCAAGTTCGCCGGCAGATTATTGGTGTCTATAACCCCATTTGGCTAAGGACGGTTATCGAAACTCTTGCGCGTTCCGGCTCCGATTGGGTGATTGCCTGTCATTCCGAAGGCGGACTCGACGAAATTTCACTATGCGGAACAACGTACTACTGTATGCTGAAAGACGGCGGCATTTCAGAAGGAAAATGGACTCCCGCAGACTGGGGCCTTATTCCATCCCAAGTTGAAGTAGTAGATGGCAGCTCTGCAGCAAACAATGCGGTACGACTTCGCGATATCGCCAACGGGCGCGAACCCGACCTGCGCGAGTGGATTGTCGCGAATTGTGCCCCTGCACTTTGGATATCCGGACTGGCTGAGGACTTGCGCGACGCCGTGGTCATCGCCCGCAGATGTATTGTAAACGGTCAATTCGCGGAATTTCTTGCAAGAGTCGGCTGCGCATGAATCTCCTGCATGCAATTCTTGACAAACGTCTCAAGGCACGTGTCATATCGCGTTCAACCGCAGACTTGCGCGCCGTCTGCAGGGATACTCCACCGGCCAGAGACTTCTTCGGTGCGCTGTCCTGCACGAACCTCCCCGCTGTCATCGCGGAAATAAAGTTTCGCTCGCCAAGTGCAGGTATCCTGCGAGCTGACCACGATGTGGAGTTCGTCGCGCATAGCTATGAGAAAAATGGAGCCGCTGCCCTTTCCGTGCTGACCGAGAAAGGCTCGTTCTGCGGCGATCTGTCATACATTGACCGTGCGAAATCTGCCGCCGCGCTGCCTGTCTTGCGCAAGGATTTTCTCTGGGATGAATATGACATTCTTGAATCCCGGGCTGCCGGGGCTGATGCCGTTCTTATCATTGCCAAACTCTTGTCTGAAGGTCAAATTGAGAATCTCTGCGGGCTTGCTTCGGAAGTCGGCCTGTCCGTCCTTTTGGAGCTCCACGATGAATCGGACCTTGTCAAGTCGGACAAGGTGACCAACGTAATTCTCGGTGTCAATCATCGCGACCTTGATACATTGGAAATCAATCTGGACTTAAGTGCCCGGCTCTTCCCGCTCATGAATGGAATCAAGGTTGCCGAAAGCGGCCTGCGAAGCAGGGAGGATTTGCTCCTCATGCGTTCGCGAGGTGCGGACGCGGTACTTATCGGAACATCCTTTATGTGTCACTCCGATCCCGGCGCTGCACTCGCGCGCTGCTTGAAATGAATACCTGGATAAAATTCTGCGGCCTCTGCCGCCCGGAAGATTTCGCCTACGCGGTCGAATTGGGAGTTAATGCTGCGGGTGTCGTGTGTGTTCCAAACACGCCGCGCTTCCTCGACCTGGAAGAACTCCGTGCCCTGTCACGGCTTCCTCGCGGAAACACAAAGTTCGTGCTCGTCTTTCAGGATGCATCCGCTGAATTCGTGAAGGTGTGCATTGATATCGCTGAGCCCGATGTCTTGCAGTTTCATGGTACCGAATCCGCTTTCTTTTGCCTGACTTTCGGAATTCCCTACATCAAAGCGACCCGCGACGGTAGGCACATCACCGCTCTGCTTGACCACACTCAAGCACGCGCAATTCTGATTGACATCCCTGAACTCATGCGGCCGATTCAGTCGCTTCAAATAAAGAACCCGATTGTCCTCGCAGGTCAACTGTCACCGGCAAATGTCTTGTCGGTTATCAACCGGCACAAACCGTTCGGCGTGGACGTATCCCGAGGTATCGAGCTCGAACCCCGAAAGAAAGACCACCTGCTCATGACTCAATTTGTATCCGCCGTGCGCGGGATGACAGAAAAATGATTTACAATGTCCCGGACTCGAACGGCTTCTTCGGCGAATATGGCGGTCAGTTCATCCCTGAAACACTTGTAGCACCGTGCCGCGAGCTTGTTCGCGAATTTCGCGCTGCCGCTCTCGATCCCGGCTTTCATCAGCAACTCTCGTGGCACCTTCACGATTTCGCCGGCCGCCCGACTCCGCTCTACCCCGCTGAACGATTGAGCGACAGCCTTGGCTTTCAAGTATTTCTGAAGCGCGAAGACCTCGTTCATACCGGCGCCCATAAACTCAATAACGCTCTCGGTCAGGCGTTGCTCGCGCTTCGAATCGGCAAACAGCGAATCGTCGCTGAAACAGGAGCCGGACAGCACGGAGTGGCAACCGCCACTGTCTGCGCGCGGTTCGGACTTGATTGTGTCGTGTACATGGGGGCTCGTGATATCGAACGTCAAGCTCCAAACGTTGCCAGAATGAAAATGCTCGGTGCGGAGGTCAAACCCGTTTACTCCGGAACACAGACCTTAAAGGATGCCACAAGCGATGCCATCCGCGACTGGGTGACAAATGTGCGCGATACGTTCTATCTCATCGGCAGTGTCGTCGGTCCGCACCCCTACCCGCTTATGGTTCGTGAATTTCAAAAAGTCATTGGCGAAGAAACGCGTGTGCAATGTGCCGAGCGAGGCATCCTGCCGCGGACTCTCATTGCCTGTGTCGGCGGCGGCAGCAACGCGATTGGCTTATTCTATCCGTTTCTTGATGAACCGTCAATAAAACTCATCGGAGTTGAGGCCGGAGGCGAAGGAGACGACTCCGCATGTCATGCCGCCGCGTTGACCCGCGGGACTCCCGGAGTGCTTCACGGCTCCCGCACCTACGTCCTGCAGAACATCGACGGACAGATTCTTGAAGCACATTCTGTTTCAGCGGGACTTGACTACCCCGGAACCGGACCGGAGCATAGCTACCTGTTTGACATCGGAAGAGTAACCTACGTGCGCGCAAGTGATACGGAAGCGTTAGCCGCGGCAAAAAATCTCGCCCGGCTTGAAGGCATCATTCCTGCACTCGAATCCGCGCACGCGCTCGCCTGCTTGCACACACTGAAAGACGAAGGTGTTCCTGCGCCGGTGATTGTCTGTCTGTCCGGCCGCGGTGACAAAGACATGGGGACCTATGGCAAGCAAGTGTGACCTCAGTTCTTTCATTCGCCAATGTCGCCACAAAAAACGTAAACTGTTGGCGATATATCTCACCTGCGGCTTTCCGAATCGTGAATGGACTGTGCCTCTCGCGCAATCGATTTTCGATGCCGGTGCTGATATCATTGAGCTTGGCATGCCCTTTTCCGACCCGCTTGCGGATGGACCAGTAATCCAAGCCGCTTCGCAATCTGCTCTTGAAAACGGTATCACACTTGACAACTACTTCGCCATAGCCGCCGAGATTTCAACTCTCGGTCCGACGCTCTTCATGGGATATCTGAACAGCGTCATTGCGATTCCGAGATTTCTCGACTGTGCGCAGCAGGCCAACCTTTGCGGTTTGATTATACCGGATTGGCCGGTCGCGGGGGAAAGTTTCTCGCGTCTTGAGATTTTCGCTGCCCATCAGAATCTGCCGCGCATCCCTTTCATTGCCCCGACCACAACTCCCGAACGAATGCAGGCCGTGGATGATTTGGACGCGCCTTTCGTTTATGCTGTTGCGGTTACCGGTGTCACCGGATCCCGGGCCGGAGTCGGAGCTCAAGCATCTGACTATTTGAAGTCCGTTAAACGAAGTCTTAGATCTCCACTCCTTGCCGGTTTCGGTATTTCCAGCCCCAGGGATGCCGCTCAAATTGCCGAAATTACGGACGGAGTCATCATCGGCAGCGCGATACTTGAAGGCATCCGCGCCGCGAACAGCGTTGACGAAGCGCAGGAGTTTGTACATCAATTCATTACCAGAATCAGACATGAACTTGACAAAACCAAGCACCTATAGGAGCTTTCCCGCGTGCTGATTATCATGAACCGCGATGCGACTGCGGAGCAAATCCGCAATGTCGTTGCCTTTATCGAGTCGCTTGGATTACGCGCACATGAAATTCCCGGAGAGTCCCGGACTGCCATCGGTATCACCGGCAACGACGGGCCCTTACCTGCCGCGCAGTTCGAAGAGTTGCCCGGAGTTGTGCAGGCTGTTCGCGTCACAAAGTCCTTCAAACTGGTCTCACGCGAAACCAAGCCTGAAGATACCGTTGTTCAAGTAGGTGACGTACGCGTCGGCGGGACCGAAATCGCTATAATCGCCGGACCATGCTCCGTCGAGTCCCGGGAACAAATCTTCAAGTCCGCCGAGCAAGTTCGCAAAGCTGGCGCAAGGATGCTCCGCGGCGGTGCATTCAAACCCCGCACCTCACCCTATTCCTTCCGCGGCCTTGGAATCCAGGCTCTTCAGTGGATACGCGATGCCGGCCGCGAATTCAGCCTGCCTGTTGTCTCCGAAGTTGTGGACAACGAATCTTGCGAGCTTGCCTTGCCCTTCGTTGACATGCTGCAGGTGGGTGCGCGAAACATGCAGAATTTCTCACTCCTGGAAATCGTCGCTCGCAGCGGCAAGCCCGTCCTGCTCAAGCGTGGACCTGCCGCCTCACTCGATGAATTGCTGAATGCGGCGGAATACGTTCTTTCCACTGGTAACTACAATGTCATCCTGTGCGAACGAGGCATCCGCGGCTTCTCCGATTTCGCGCGCAATACGCTCGACCTGAACATCGTCCCCGCTGTGAAAGAAATTTCGCACCTGCCCATCATCGTAGACCCGTCTCACGGTACGGGTCACCGGAAAATGGTCTCTCCCCTTGCGCGAGCGGCCATTGCCGTCGGCGCAGACGGCCTCATCGTGGAGGTTCACCCCGACCCGGACCATGCTCTCTCGGACGGATACCAATCCCTCTACCCCACGCAACTGCACGGCCTGATCGACAGTCTCCGGCAAATTGCCCCCGCCGTCGGAAGGACTTTGAGCCCCGCCTAACTTTCGTAAACTCTATACAGAACATGGATAAACAAGTCTTTGTTTGACCTGACTTCCGAGTCTTGTTTATGGAGGGAGATTTCATTATCTTTAGGGTCTATGGAACTATCCGGCATCCAAAATCGTTCATCTATTTGATCCCGGGAGCGGCGCCGATGAAATTCAATTCTCGCAAGATAAACTCGAAAGCCTCTATGAAAGCACTCTTTTCTCTCGCTCTGGCAACGTTTATGCTCGCATCCATCGGGTGCGGTCAATCCGGTGAAAAAGCCGCTGCCGCAAAAGTGGACGATGCCAAGAAACTGAATTTCACTTACAAGACTACCGCGGGCGAAGTCGTGGACGCGCGCCAGTTCTACGGCAAAGTCGTAATTCTCGATATCTGGGACACGTGGTGCGGTCCGTGCCGCAAAGGCATTCCCCACTTCATCGACCTCTACAGTCAGTACAAGGGACAGGTCGAAGTGGTCGGCCTTGCCTTTGGCCGTGAAGGTGCCCAAAAGGTTCAGCAATTCTCCGAGCAAATGAAGATTAACTACCCGGTCGGCATCTTCAGCGAAGAAGCATCCAAAATCTTTGGCAGCCCGCGCTCAATCCCAACCTGCTTTATCATTGGCAAGGATGGCGAAATTGTCGAAACCGTCGTCGGATATCGTCCCAAGGAGTTTTTCGAACAGAAAATCCAAAGCCTGCTTTAATCTGACTTAATTCCCTGCTCTTATTCATACGTTAATTCTGGAGTTTCCAGCTATGTCGAATACTGCTGCCAACGCAGTTCTGAAAGTTACTGACCAGTCTTTTCAGGATGCCGTTAAAGCGAATAAGCTCCTGGTCGTTGATTGCTATGCGGATTGGTGCGGACCCTGCCGCATGATCGCGCCGCTCGTCGAAGATCTTGCCAACGAATATTCAGGCCGTGTCGCCTTCGCTAAGGTCGATGTGGATCAGGCGCCAAACGTTAGCCGTCAATATCATATCAGCTCAATCCCCACCCTCCTGTTTTTCAAAAACGGCGAAATGGTGGACCGGCAGGTCGGCGCTCTGCCGAAGCATGCTCTGCAGTCAAGGGTCGAATCCCTGCTCGCAAACTGAGCCAAGTGTCTTTGATTACAATTTAGCCCCGTGAAAACACGGGGCTATTTTTTGAAATCTTTCCGTTCCTGAACAACTCACAAGGAGTCGAATGTCAAACAAGAAAATCATTGCTGTCATGGGGGCTACCGGCGCACAGGGTGGAGGCCTTGTACGTGCCATTGCCGCCAATCCCGAATCGGGATTCGTCGCCCGCGCAATCACACGCGATGTCACGTCCGAAAAAGCCAAAGCCCTATCCGCATTGGGCGTTGAAGTCGTTGCTGCGAACATTGACGACGTTGAATCCCTGAAAAAGGCCTTCGCAGGCGCCCACGGCGTATTCGGGGTTACCTTCTTCTGGGATCACTTCGACCCCGTGAAAGAAACCGGTCAAGCCAAAAACATGGCTGATGCCGCGAAAGCTGCCGGAGTCAAACACTTCGTCTGGTCTTCTCTGGAAGACACCCGGAATTTCCTTTCGTTGGAAAGCACGTCGATGCCGACTCTGCATGGCAAGTACAAGGTTCCCCATTTTGACAGCAAGGGTGAGGTTGACCCCTATTTCGCGCAAATCGGTCTGCCCACCACCATCTTGTGGACAAGCTTCTATTGGGAAAACCTCATCTATTTCGGAATGGGGCCGCAGAAAATACCTGACGGCAGCCTCGCGTTGGTGATTCCCATGGGGGACAAAAAGCTCCCCGGTATCGCCGCCGAAGACATTGGCAAGTGTGCCTTCGGTATCTTCAAAAAGGGAGATGAACTGATCGGCAAGACCGTTGCTGTCGCCGGAGAACATCTCACCGGAAAGCAGATGGCTGACGGCCTTAGCGCCGCAACCGGAAAGCAAATCGCACACGTCAGCGTTCCCTTCGATGTCTATCGCGGCTTCGGCTTCCCCGGTGCTGAAGATGTCGGCAACATGTTCCAGTTCAAGTATGACTTCCAGGAGCAATTTGTCGGAGTACGTGATTTGGATTTTGCGAGAAAACTGAATCCGGAACTCAAGTCATATTCAGCATGGTTGAAGGAAAACGCCTCAAAAGTACCCTTTCCTGAATAATCGCGCTTCACGGCATGCAAAAGCCCCGGAAAGTTCCGGGGCTTTTTGATTCTCTGTACTAAATAACTACTCGCGCACTGCTTTGACCCGGAAGAATTGTACGGAATCAACCGCTGCCAATACCAGTTCGTTCGCAGTTATAGTCGTGTAAACGGGCGGCCAAACGTCTGTCTCGCCGGACGAATAAACATGATACGCATTTGCACCAAAGGTGTTATTCCACCTGAGGCGTATACTGTCGTTTTCTGCAGTGATGGTCAGCACAGGCTGCTCAAGCGGACCGATAATCTCACTCAGAAACCAGTCCGCATTCTCAGGTGTTATCTGAACATGATCTTGATTCTGCACCGGATAATACACTGCGTCGAATGGCGTCAACTCACTGATGTTACTGACACTGTCAATATTGAAGAACGGATTGCTTGTGTTCAAGTCAAGCGCGCTTACCGAGGGAATGAAGCAATGTGATGGGTGCAGTGCCTGGATGTCTCCGTACGGCGCTGCTGTCGAATCCAGTTCAGCCATTGTGGCCGTCAACCCTCCGGGTGCGTTGTCCCACGGCAGACAGGGTGCGATGAAAACGTTTCGTGATTCGTCAGGCAAAGGCCAGATAACGTCTATCAATCCTTGCAGAACTCTCGTGTTGATCGAGTCGCTTACCGCCCACACATTCCCCCGGATATCAACAAGAAAACTATCGTATTGCCACCGCAGAATCTGTGCACCATCAACAAATCCACTGTTCTGCATCGTACCGCTTCCATTGATGACCGAAACAAGTCGAGGCAGCTGCGGATAGTCTCCCAATGACTGCAAATTATTCTGGAATGCGGCAAATAGCGGGTCGGCGTTGGCAATTCCGCTTGACGATGATGATAGATGATACAGCAACAGCTGACGCGGCGCCGGTGTCAGCAAGGCGTCCCGCGCGGCGGCCGCTTCCGCCGACTCTCCAGAAAAAAAGTCAGCCCAATACTGGATTCCTATCGGAATATTCGCCCCATTCTGCGGAGAATCCACAGAGATAAACGTCTCGACATTATGCGGCAAACTATTCGCTTCCATATACGTCAACGCGTATCGCGTCGTCACGCCGCCAAGGCTTGTCCCCGCTATCACCAGAGGATAAACACCGCCCGTCGCCGAATTTACTTCTTCAATCAACTCCTGCACCAGATAGGCATTGTCCCGTATATCAATCGTGGAATTCCCGTAATTCAGCACCACCGCGTCATACCCGATGCTCAGCAGCGTTTCAATCATCAGCTCCTGATTCATCAGGTCATACAGTTCATCCCAATTCAGACTATTGTCCAAATCCAGACCTTCGACCAATACCACCGGACGTGTCAGCATCGTGTGCCCCGGGGCATAGAGTATGTACGCTTCACCGGTTGCAGGAGACCCCCCCGTGCTGTGACTCGCGGTCAAGCTCCAAGTCTCTGATGGCGGCGGAGCATCTAAATGACGTACTCTAAAACGGCTTCGTCCAAGCAGCACCCGGCCGTCACGCGTCTCAATCCTCGACTGAATAGTCTTGCTTCCCGTTTCGTTGTATGAGACGGACATTTTCCCGTCTTTAGGCACATCTCGGAAACCCAGGCCGTCATCGAAATCAAACTGGATGCGAAGCACCTCGCTCATGTTCGTGAACACTTCGTTCAAATCAAACGAGAAGATTACATCCCGCCCCTGATACGTCCAGTCATGCAGCGTTGTCAGCGCAAAGACGGTCTCTTGTCTGAGTAGCTCGCTCTGAACTCCGGTTACTTTGCCGTCCGAGTAACCAATCACTGCGTCTCTCTCACCTGTCACACGGGCGCGCTGATAGTCAAACAAAAGCAATGCAAGCGGATGTTCGCCATTCCTCTGTGCGTTTTGTCTCTGTTGCAGAACCTCTCGATAATCAGGAATCCCTGTCTCCGTCAACGAGGCTCGCTTCAATTCATAGGCAATCTGTTGCCACGTCGAGAAATCCGCGGACTCCGAATTTTCCGTACCGTCAAATCGCTCTATGCCGGAAAGCGGAACCACCAGGTCATACAGAATTCCTGTCGGAACCGGGTCTTTCTCTTGCGCAACCCTGAACAACTGCAACTGGTCCCTCAACTCCTCGCGGGACGGAGCCGCGGCGTTTGCATTCGCCGCCATGACCAGTCCCATTAACAAACAAATGTATATACTGCGCATAACTCGTGCTCTCCTCATTGTCCTGTTCATCCCTAAAGATAACGCCAATCAACACGTATTGCAACTCCGAATGACCTCAAAATCAAAAAGCCCCCGATGAAACCATCGGGGGCTTTGCCAATCAAAAGTTATGCGGTTACTCTTTCCGTCCGATCTCCGGCAGAGACGCTCTGCCCAAAACCGTGCCGTCCGTCGCCACCACGTAGAAGAACTTCCTTACAGAACCATCATAGGTAATCAACAGCGACGTTCCGGGTGTAGTTCCTTCCAGCGTGTTGTACGGACCTTGGCTGTCCGTTGCCGACCACAACTCATAAAACGGAGCGCCTGTCCCCGTCCAGATGAATTGCAGTTGATTCGTCGTCGGCAAATAATAAATCGTCAGGCTCGTCGGAGGATCAAATGAACCGACCGTGAAATTCACCGGCACGTTCACTTGTGCTTCGTCCGGATCGTTGCTTGACACCTGAAGATTGCCTGTGTACGTCCCT
Source organism: bacterium (assembly GCA_013360195.1). NCBI lineage: Bacteria > bacterium. The sequence goes on along the minus strand of JABWCQ010000003.1, from coordinate 14,831 downwards.
GCAGGCAAATCACCAGCGTCAAACGTCACGTCCACCGTTACGCATTGTCCCGGCTCAACTGTGCCCGATAGAGGCGGAGTTATCGCCAGCCAATCCACCGCCGCTTGGTACTGAATCGCCAAATTCGTGTGCAAGTACGCCGCGTTGTTCACCACTTGCAAACCGTCTGTGCCTGTCGGGCTGTTCAGTCCCACTGTGCACGTGGTCAATCCAACCGATCCCGTTACGAAATCCTCATACTGCACCACGATTCTTCCGTTCGCGTACAGCATTATCTGGAACGTGTAGAAGTCACCTGTACCCGGATAATGCGCAATTCCGTCCCATTCAATGATGAAACGATTGTTCGCCGCATCGTGATACCGGTATACAGTGCCGCCGCCCGGCAGGTAAAGGTCATCCCAGAACGCCGCAATCATGCCCAATGGAGCCGAAACGCTTGGAATCGCGAAATTCGAGTACTGCGCGCTTGCCGGTCCAAAATGAATATTGCCGTTTGAGGAGACATTCACGGAAGAATAGTCGGTTCCGTAGAAATTGAATATGAATGGCAGCGTCACGTTAACGACTTGATCGTCTCCTGTCAATCCCACGTTCGTGCCGATCGCGTTGATCTCAACCCAGTTGTACGTCGGGCCGCCCGGCTCGTCCGAGTCAATCCACGTGTAACCGAATGCGTCCGGACCTCCCTGCGCATCCAACGGAGATCCGCTCGAACGGTCCTCTACATCTGCAACAGGCTTCTCACCACGGTTAATGGCCTCGATGAGCAGTATCTCTTCTTTGCTCATCTCGATTGTCACTGGCATCGTCGCGCTTGACAACGCAACTGCCGGTGTAATCTGATCCCAAACAATGTTCCAAGTCAACGGACATACTCCCGTATTGCAAATCTGAATCGAACCTGTGTCCGTGCCGCCAAGCGGTGCGTTGCCTGAAAGCGACGCAGGAGTTACTGCGATGTCAGCCGGCCCAAGGTCGCAGCCCTGACCCGTTGTAAACAGAATCACTCGACCATTCGCCAGCCCTTGCGCGTTTGCGTCATACGAACCGTTGCAAACATATTGCGAGAATGCTCCGGCCGCTGTCTTGATTCCCACCGTGCTGCTGCCCAGAAGTGACATCGAGTTGTACTGAACTGCGATGTGGTTGTCTCCCGTCTCCGACGGATAGAAACTCTGATCGTACACGATGATTTGGAACTTCTCGTTGTTGCCTTCGCCGCAGCAATGGCAAACATTGTAATACTCAACGATCAAACGGTTATTCGCGGCGTCGTAGTACGTCGCAAGTTCCGCCGTCGAGCAAGCCGTATACAGGTCATCCCAAAACGCGTAAATACCCGCCGGCTGAGAATTCGGGAAACAAATGTTTGTGAATGCAATTGAACTCGTTCCAAACGTCATCATGCCGTTTGAACTCAGATAGTACTGAGTATACGTTGTGCCGTAGAACTGGAACGCAAACGGGAAATTGTACGGACCGCTTGGGCAGTCGTCACAGCTTTGGCCGGTGTCCGTTCCCGGGCCGCCGGCCGATGGGGCAATTTCAAACCACGAGTAGGCGGGACCGCCGCCGTCGCCGTTCTCGCACATATAATATCCGTACGCGTCCGGCTGGCTGCATGAATAGATGGGATCGGAAAGCAGCGTGAAATTCCGCGTTGTCGCCGCACCAATGACTACTCCGTTTACCTGATGAGGTGCACAGCCCGCGCCGGAAGCACGCATGTCGTACGTTCCCTGCGGCAGTGTAATCGAATAGAATCCCGCGCCGTTTGTCGTCGCGTCAGGAACTGGAGTTCCCAGCACCTCAACCGTTGCACCCACCGCAGGACCACCGTTGCAATCCGTCACTGTGCCCGAGACCGTTCCCTGCGGCGCCAGCGATAGATTGAAATTGCGCGTCACGGTGTCGCCTTCCACTATCGTGAATGACGTGGACGTCTGCGATATATATCCGAACGCCGAAGCGACCGCCGTGTAGGTTCCTTCCTGCAGCGCCAGGCAATACGAACCGTCCGCTTCGGTTGTCGTCGAGTTTGGCTGTCCGGTAATCGAAACCGTTGCGCCCGCTATCGGGTTGTTCGATGCGTCACGCACAACACCGCAAACACGGCCCAATGCCGAAACGGCGACAACTGCGTCATAAGCGTCAATGAAACCGTGTCCATACTGATTGTCCTGCCCTGCCGGACCGTAATCAATCGCCGTCTGCATGATCGCGTCTTTAATCGTAATATGATCGCAGTTCGGACACGCTTCACGCATCAGCGCAACCACGCCTGCCACGTGCGGACCCGCCATCGACGTTCCGGAATAACCGCTCGAGTAACCGCCGCCGGGAACGGACGAATACACATTGACGCCCGGTGCGGAAATTTCCGGCTTGATGTTGTCAGGTACTGCCGGAACGCAGGGAGTTGGTCCCTGACTGGAAAACGATGCCAACGGATACGGCGCCGGGAAATTCGTAGCATCTACCGCGCCGACGGAGAAAATCTGATAAGCATTAATGGAATAAATCGCCGGGCTCCGCAGTCCGCTCGTGGACTCATTTCCCGCCGACCAGGTAATCACCGGACCTGCTGCTTCACAGTTCAGGATCACCGTATTCCACAAGTCGAAGCACTGCGCATAGCCAAGGCCTGTGAACACGCCCCAACTATTCTGAATCACATCCGGAACATCGTCCAGCGAACCCGGATTGCCGTCCGGATCCGCAAACCACTGATAGTCCGCGATGATATCATTGTCAAACGGCGCGCCAACACCCTGATTAATCGAGTTCGTCGCAATCCAGCGCGCATTCGGCGCCGAACCTACCGTGTTCGTGTCGTTGCCCGAAATCGCGCGGCCCGTGATGGTGCCCATGACGTGCGTGCCATGCCCGTTGGCGTCGGCAGGCGTCGGGTAACCGCCCAACGCATCGCGCCAGCATTCTGATACTGGCTCCGTATTACCTCTCCAGCGCGAGGCCAGAGCCGGGTGAGTGCCTTCCACACCGGTGTCACAGTTCGCCACCAGCACACCCTGACCCGTGATACCAAGTACTCTGTTCACTTCCGTGGCACGAATTGCGTCTTGCCCCGGAGTAGTTGTTTCTGTGTCAAGTGGATTACGCTCCGGATCGCGGCCTTCCGTGATAATCGGCTCGATGAGCTCCGCACGGAAATTCTCCGTCACGTATTTCACATCCCCGCGATTCCGCAGCGATTCGATAAAATCCTTGCTCGCGTGGATGACAAACAGATTCTCAATCCAATACGCCGTATATCCGTTCAGCTCGCCGCGCGCCTTCGCCGCGTCAAGCTCTCCGCGGAATGCCGGCTGTGTTTGGTCGGCGTTGTACTTCAATGCCGCCAGAACTTCCTGGTGGCGCTCGGCCAGACTCGCCTTCCGTGTGTGCAGCGCGAAGTCCAAAGCCCGAATGTCAATCGGACTCTCCAAAATCACAATCGCGCTCACAAAATCCTTGCCCTGAGCCTTCTCCAACTCGTACTCCAGCGCCGGGGAAAATTCCGCCGCCTTTGCGCTGGTCACCCAGAAAACCAGCAGCATAACCATCAAAATCCGGGACCCTTTGCTCATCGTGAGACCTGCCTCTCTTGATATCGGTAATATCCATTTCGTGGGAATTCCACGTCCATGAAACTTATCGTATTTCCGAGCAGTTGTCAACAGTCCGAATATCTGTTCACAAACTGACCGGAAACGTCCTTTTCGTCAATCAAACGAAAACAAAACTCATCGCCAGACTTGTGCCAAAATCCATCGCTGTTTATAAAGAAGTTAGTGTGTAAGTTTCTTCACACGTCTTGACTGTGCAAAATACGCACATCCTCGTAGAGAGGCACACTATCAGCCCCAGTTTTGCAGACCCGAAAGCGTCCTGACCAAAGCTCGCTCTCACAACGCCGCCTGCGCCCAACACCGCGACCTGCCCGCCAAGGGAGTTGATCACGATCAACTCGACTTCCCGCTCATTCGCAAGCCAAGAGGAACCGTCACCGGGTTGAGTAGTCTCGGTAGGCTCCTTGAAAGTATAGATTCTATCACAATTCCTCTGGTCACGGTCGGTAGCGCGATTTCGCTTGCAGGATGCACGACACAATGAACTTCACAGAGTGCCTCTCCCTATTCTCAAATCGGGTCACTGTTACTAAACTGCTTAAACCTATATTTTTGATACCACGCAACTATACTTATTACACCTTCTTTGCATACTGCAATCCGCAAAAGTTTACCATTACTATCGATTTCTGTTTTACGGAATCCGTTGACGATGTATATTTATGGTGAACTTTGAGTCGGATAATCTAAAAGGAGAGAAACATGAGAAAATTCCTGACCCTGTGTTGTATGCTTTGTGTGGTTGCCGCCGCTTTCGCTGCAAATTACCGCGATCCGGTGACGCAGGCAATCGATCCCAACGCGAAACTGCTTTCGCTGTCCGCACAAATCGATGCGGCGAAACAAAACGGTCTCCCGACTGAAGACCTGCAGAAGATGTATGACATCCTGACCGGAAAGACCGTTCCGGCCGGAAGACGCACGCAGTCGCTTGACGAATGCCCCGATGCACAGCTCGCTGCGCCCGGCTTCCTGAATGGCGGCACATGCGGCAATGGTAATAGCTGCGACTCGTGGAGCTCCGAAGACTACTCCATCGCGGTAAGCATTCCTTATTCCGGTCTTTGGTCAATCCGTTATGACGGTTTTGCCTATGACCCCGTCCTCTATGTGGGAACAGAATGCTGCCTCGGTGACATTTGCGTCAACGATGACTACAACGGCCTGAATTCAATGTGTCCCTGCATCTTCTTGGAGCAAGGCACGATCTATTTGACCCTTGAAGCTTTCAGTCCCGGTGAATGCGGTTCCTTCCTTGTTTCCGTCACCGAGTGCGAAAGCGGACGTTGCTGCTACATGAATGATTTCGGTGCGCCGGCCTGCGCCGATGTAACCATCGATGAGTGTATTGACCTCGGCGGTGTCTGGGACGAAAACGCCAACTGCGAAGACAACCCCTGCACGATCGGCCGTTGCTGTTACTATGATGACGGTGAACCCGTCTGCGAGACCACCCGCGAAGACTTCTGCGCATACGTGCTCGGTGGCGAGTGGACCGAAGGCGTCTCCTGTGAAGAGGCCTGCCCGGCTCCCGGTGATTGCGGTCCCATCGACCTCGTCTTCGCCGTCGACGTCACCGGCTCAATGGGCAACGCCATCGGCAATGTCGTCAGCGAGCTCCCCAACATTATTATGCTGGCAAATCAGGCGTCTGGAAACGACTTGAGACTCGGTCTCGTCACGTTCACTGATTCCGTCTACACGCATCACAACTTGACCTTCAATCACGCCGCTGTTCAGGCTTCCATCGCAGCACTTGTTGCAGCCGGAGGCAATAGTCTGCCCGAAGCATCCGATGTGGCGCTCCGTGAAATCATCACCAATGATGGTGCCTGTGTGTCTGCGCACTTCACGTCACCTTTCCGTCCTGCCGCCTCCAAAATCATCGTCTTGATAACCGACGCCACCAACGGCGGCTGCGATGACACTCACGACGGTTCTGATATCGCCTTTGCGCATCAACGCGCCCTCGATGCCGCTGGCCTCGGGATTCGTATCAGCTCAGTGTATGTTCCCAATCCGTTCGGCGAATCACCTTTGAACATCCTCCCGGTTTTGGATGATTATGCGGCAACGACCGCCGGCTCTGTACGCATCGTCGCCTCCAACGGCTCCGGCACGGGCGGCGCCATCAATCAAATCATCTCTGACTGCGGCCAGGGCGAACTCCGTCTGTCCTCGGCTGGCGTGACGCTTCGTTGTGACCCCAACGGCGGCGGTATCACCACACCGACCTTTGATGTCCGCGTAACCACCTTGAACGACGGCTCGGCCGCTTGCGAAAACGTCTCTCTTGAAGTCACCAATGTCGGCGGCGATTTCGGATCCGCCGTTTTGAATTCCGCAAATCCCGTTGCGCTCGGCAATCTCGCCGCCAACCAGTCCGTATTCACCGACTTCAATTTCACCATTACACCCGACGGCGACGGCGGTCTCATGATTGTCACGGTCAATCTGACTAGCGACAACTGCCCGCCCAACTTCCTCGATATCGTCATTGAAGTTCCCGACTGTTCGCCGTGCGACGCGGAAACCGCCATCTACTTCTTTGAAGATGACCTCCGCATCCCACCCGCGTGCATTTGCGCCTATCTCTGTCTTGGCGAACCCGTTCACGTCTTTGTCTGCGGAGATGGACTTACGCAAGGCAACTATCCAATTCTGAACATCACGCCCGGCTGCATGACCGAAGATTGCTCCGAAGAGTGTGATCCGGCGCAGTTCCTCTTCAGCAACACCGGTTGGACACTGTGGGGCGATTCCTGCTGGCACAACCTCATCATTCCGCAGTCAGACGGCTGTATCTGCGTCTGCTTCGAGCGTTACCTGCCGGTTGAACTTGCCAGCTTCTCCGCTGTCGGTCGTGACACTGAAATCCAGCTCACTTGGAGAACGGCTTCCGAAACCGAGAACTCACATTTTGAATTGCTCCGTGATGGTCTGATGGCCGCGCAAATTACCGCCACCAACAACGCGTCCGGTTCGACCTACACCTTTGTGGATCGTGCGCTTGAAAACGGCCGCTCCTACCACTATGAGCTTGTCAGCGTCAGCTTGAACGGTGACCGCGCGGTTGCCGGTGAACTGAATGCGACACCGGCCGCGGGTGCTGCCGTCGTGACGGAAATCGCGCTGCATCAGAACTACCCGAACCCCTTCAATCCCGAGACCAACATCACTTTTGATCTCGTGGAAACAGGTGCGGTAACTTTGGACATTTACAATGCCGTCGGACAGAAGGTCGCCGCGCTCGTGAACGGCACGCTTTCCGAAGGCCGTCATACTGTCGTCTTTGATGCGTCCGGTCTGCCCAGCGGTCTCTACTTCTACCGCCTAACCGCCGGTGCGACCACCATGCAGAAGAAGATGCTTCTCCTGAAGTAATCCTTGTTAAGCACATCTTGAGCTAATGCGGCATTTGCCAATCGTTAGCGTACGTTGATAGATCTAAGCGGGCTGGACACGAGATGTCCGGCCCGCTTTGTCTTTGGCAGAGAGCCTCCTTTTTGAGCGCAAATCTTAGCTATTATTCCAGATTGTTCGCTAAAAACGTTGATTTTTAGTGTCTTGGCCCTCTCCACAATAATCCAAAATCTGATACCGACCCCTTGACAAATGGGGGGGGGGGTAGTATTATATTGTGGATAAGCTGGCCGCACGACGCGACGGGCATTATCATCTTTAGGGAGAAAGACGATGAACTGGAAGCTACCTTGCCTTGTGTTGATGTTGGTCTTGGCGATGAATGTGAATGTTTTTGCACAGGGGTGTTCGTGGTGTACTTCGCATACTGATGCATGCTGTGATGGGCACACATCGTTGGACTACACGTTACCTTGTGCAACTTCGCTTATTTATTATCAGTACAATGGATCTGCAAACAACAGGGTTGAGGTTGTACTTTACGATATCACGGGAGGCGGAGAGACCCTATTGCAAGGCGCAGTATCTGGTGCTTGTGATTGCCAGAAAGGGCTACTCTATGACTCTGGTATGACCCCGATACCTTCCGGCAACACGCTCCGTTTCAAGGTGCGCTGTTATGACTGTACCGATGACTGTGATACTGGGAACATTACTGTCAGATTCTATACTCCATCGAGTAACAATTGCGCTCCAAGTTGTGTGGGCAGTTAGGTCATGACTTCCATACTCATATGGGTAGTGATGTTAGCGTGGGCTGGTACGGCCCACGCGGTCATTCACTTTGTGCCGGATGACTTCAACAACTTGCAACAGGCGCTGGATGAAAGCAATTCCAATGACACGATAGTCTGCCGGGCCGGGACGTACCGCGGCCCGTTTTTTGTTTGGGCGCGTAACATCACGATTGCCAGTGAATTTATTCTGACACACAATCCGATTGACATCGCCAACTGCATCGTTCGTCCGAGCAATGGCGCACCAGACAACGGTTGTTTTGTCACACAGCCCGCTGACTCGACGGACACGACATTGCGTATGGTTGGCATAACACTTTCCCTTGGACGCGCCATCACGGTTGGCAACAACAAGGGCGGCGGCATTTACATTCGTAATCGAACGGCGGACATTAAAGATTGTGTATTTAAGTCCTGTCTGGCTGGGTACGGAGGAGCGATCTATGCCGACTCATCGGTGTTAACACTGAAGCGCTGTTTTATGCCAGGCAACGATGCGCTTTATCGTGGTGAAGTCCTGTATGCTCGGCATAGCACAGTCCATATTATGGATTCTGACATTGGCCCGGACGGATATTTCATGCCGCCAAGTAACACTGAAGCTCAGATTGATTTGAATAGCTCTTCTATCACAATTTCAGGCACACACATCCACGGTTTTGGTTACGGTCCCGAGGGCTCGGCAATTTTCTTGCGAGCGTATGATGGATCAGTTGGATATATGCGGTTACACGGTTGTGTGATAGGAGATAATTCCCTCAGCTTTTTTTTGGTCGGTAGTGGTGGCTTAGGTCCAAACGAGTTAACTATTGACTCATGTCTTTTCACTGAAAACTCTTTACCTTTTGGACTGTGGGTTCCGAGTTTCATTGAACGCAATGGCACGACGACAATTACCCGTTGTACCTTTGAAAATTCAACGGTTCCCCCGAACACAGCTGGTGCTCCAATTCTCAATTTTTCACAAACGAGAGCAACCTTCGAATGTGAACAAAACCACTTCCATAACAACTACGGAGGTACTGCGGCATGCATTGGCCTGGGAAATCAATTCAATCCTAGTCAGGGTCGTGTGCAACGCAATTATTTTTCGAACAACTCAAGTTGGGGTTATCCGACTTGGCAAAGTAGAACCATTGGGATGGGGAATGTTGGTGAGGGTGTTCTTGAATTCAACGCATTTGTTGGTAATATCGGTTATGCTGTTTACACGTCTGATTTCTTTTGGCCTACGAGCTACGCCCTCCATAACTTCTGGGGTGATTCTACCGGCCCCTATGAAGCGACCCGCAACCCCGGCGGATTGGGAGACACGACGAATGCGGCGACGATATATGACGAATGGCTGTTGAGCGAGGACGAAATTCCTGACACGACGCTCTATCCGCCGCCGAATGCTGCGGATGATCGCCGCTGGACTGTCCCGAGTACATGGTTCATCTCAAACGTCTATCCTAATCCATTTAACAGCGAATTTCGGATTGAACTCGACGGCATGACGGGAGCGGATTTTGAGGTTCGGTTGTTTGATTTGCTGGGCCGCGAAGTTGCCCTTTTGCACTCGGGCAGAACCCTCCGCGGCTCTTTGTCATTTCAAGCGCCAAGTGATCTTGCCGCAGGAGTTTATTTCTTGCATGCAAAGGATCACCTATATGCGGAAACCAAGAAAGTCTTGTATCTGAAATAGATTCACAAATCGTCCTACTTCTATAAACGCGGCGGCTCATTTAGCCGCCGCGCTCGTTTTTTCCCCCAACCCAATTTGCACCCATTTATTGCTCATACCTCCCCAAAGATATACATTGTGACCCTGTCACGTTAATCCATTCTTTCCTTAAGGATTTGCTGATTATTCAGTCCGGATTCTGCCTTCTCATTCCAAACTCACTATCTCTATCAATTATTGACGTTTGCAAATTATTGGTGCAATTAAAAACATCGAAATTCGTCCGAAAACACCCCTTAATCTGACTGCAAATATCATATTTGCAAGGACATACCCCGGAAACTCAGGTTGCTATTTCCGAGTGTATCTTGTATATTGATGGTGTCTTGAGAGGGTGCAATACCCTTCCCCGGGCAAATAAAACCTCCCCCGGGCGGATTCCCGTCACGTTGGGGATGGTCTGTTTCTTTTTCAATCTGAGCAATCGTCAATTGTGCCGAAGATTCGCAAACGAATCCGGCGCGTCATTTAACGTTAAGTGGAAAGAGCTATGAGCAGAATCACTGCAAAATCTCTCGCGGCATTGGTCATCATTGGGTTCGCCCTGTCAACTGTGACCGTCTTTGCCGAAGATGAAGCCCCCGCCGGCGATCCGACTTACATCGGCTCCGGCAAATGCAAAATGTGCCACAAAGGCGAAAAGAATGGCAACATCTGGGAAACTTGGCTGGAAACAAAACACGCCAAAGCAATGGAATCCCTGATCGCAAAGGGTGAGCAAAACAATCCCGAGTGCTTGGCCTGCCACACCACCGGCTACGGAACCCCCAGCGGTTTCGGTGCCGACACCACGATGCACAACGCCGAAGCCCTCGGCGGGGTGGGTTGCGAATCCTGCCACGGTCCCGGCTCGAATTACAAATCCAAAAAAGTCATGGAAAACCGTGAAGCCGCTCTCGCTGCCGGTATGATTATTCCGACCGAAGCAACCTGCAAGACGTGCCACAACGAAAAATCACCGACCTTCAAGGGCTTCAATTATGAGGAAGCTCTCGCAAAAATCATTCATCATATTCCGGAAGCTCCCGCTGAAAAGACCGAGTAATCCGTTCGAAGTTAACGGAAGCCGGTGCAGCTTGACCAGCTTCGCGACCGGTGCGCCGGCTTCCACCCTTTTATCAATACCTTCTGACTTGGAATTTCTATAAATCATCGCAACTGTTCATGTGAAAAAAATCACATAAACCTGCGCCAAGTGAAGGGGGAAATCAAATGAATATTAATCGCAGAGACTTCTTAAAACTGGCCGGCGTCGCTGCCGTCAGAGTCGCTGCAGGCTCAATACCCGGCGAATCCTATGCCGCGGTAGAAGAGTTCGAGGGTCACCCCGAACGAAAGGGAATCCTCGTTGATACCACCCAATGCATCGGCCTCAATTGCCGCCGCTGCGAACTCGCCTGCGCAAAGGAGCATAACCTCCCCACTCCTGACAAACCGCCCGAAGACCCAACCGTCTTCGATGCGCGCCGCCGAACAAGCCCCACTCAGTTTACCGTCGTTAATCGTTTCCCCGGTGACTCTCCCGATTCACCTATCTACGCAAAAAAACAGTGCATGCACTGCGACGAGCCCGCCTGTGCGTCAGCATGCCTCGTCAAAGCCTTCACCAAAACCGACGAAGGCGCCGTCACCTACGATGCCAGCGTTTGCATCGGCTGCCGCTACTGTATGGTGGCCTGCCCCTTCGACATCCCGACTTATGAATACAACAGTGCACTTCACCCCCGCGTGAGAAAGTGCACTTTTTGTTTTGAAGAACGACTCAAGGAAGGACGTGCCCCGGCGTGCACCGAAGCCTGCCCGCGTGAAGTGATGACCTTCGGCAAACGCGAAGACCTCATTAAACTCGCGCGACAGAAAATTGCCCGCAGCCCCGATCGGTACGTCGAACACATCTACGGTGAACACGAAGTCGGAGGCACAAGCTGGATGTATCTGTCCTCGAAACCCTTCGACCAAATCGGCTTCCGCACAGACCTCGGCACAACCCCATATCCGTCTCTGACTCGTAATTATTTGTCCGCCGCTCCGCTCATTATGGCCATCTGGCCTGCGTTCTTCCTGAGCATATATCTGTTCTCGAAGCGCAAGGACGATCTCGCCAAACGGAACGGCAATCATATTGATGATCATACTCAAAGCGACAACCACCGGGAGAATGCCTGATGCCTACACTGACTGCTCCCGTTGAGCGCCCGCCGCTCATCGCGCCCAATTTCATGCGGGATAAAATTTTCCTCGGCATGACCCCGCGCGAGTATTTCAAAAGCCTGATGACTCCCGGCCATTACATCGCATGGGCAATTCTCGCTATCGGGCTTCCCATTACCTTCCAGCGCTTCACCGGAGGTCTCGGAGCCATTACAAACCTCACCGACAATAACCCGTGGGGTATCTGGATTGGCATTGACGTTCTCTGCGGAGTCGCCTTGGCCGCAGGTGGTTTCATCATCGGCACGATTTCGCATATCTTCGGAATGAAGGAGTACAATCCGCTCGTCAGACCTGCAATCCTCACCGGATTTCTCGGCTACGCGCTCGTCGTCGTCGGACTCGCCTTTGACTTGGGAAGGCCGTGGCGTCTCCCCTATCCGATGTTTGTTTCCCTCGGCACAAGCTCCGTTATGTTCGAAGTCGGTTGGTGCGTCGCGCTGTATCTGTTCTGCCAATTCGTGGAGTTCTTCCCGCCCCTTTTCGAATGGCTCGGTGCCAAACGGCTCCGCGCATGGGCGGTCAAGCTTACCCTCGGCGCAACGGTTATGGCCGTCGTCCTCTCGACTCTGCATCAATCTTCTCTCGGCGCACTGTTCTTAATCGCACCGGGAAAATTGCACCCGCTCTGGTACAGCATGTACCTCCCTGTCTTCTTCATTATCTCGGCCGTCTCGGGCGGCATCGGCATGATTATCATCGAGGCGAGCCTCGCCCATCGCTATTTCAAAATGCAGACCGCTCACATGAGCCATCGCGATCTCGACAAGCTCATCCTCGGTTTGGCCAAAGGCGGAGCGCTGGTACTCTACATGTACTTCTGGTTGAAAATCATCGGCGTCGCGCATGAACATCAATGGCATCTGCTCTTTAGCTCCGGCTACGGACTCTGGTTCCTGTTCGAAATCTTCGGTTTCATTCTCGCGCCTGCCTTCCTGTTCCTGTTCGCCGTCCGTCACTTGAATGCGACCATGGCGCGTGTTGCCGCTGTCTGGACGGTCGTCGGACTCGTGCTGAATCGCCTCAACGTGTCGGTCATTTCATTCAACTGGAACGCCGCCGAACGCTACATCCCGCATTGGAAGGAAATCGCCGTCACCGTGACGATTTTCACGGTCGGTGTGCTCCTCTACCAGTTCATTGTCAACCGAATGCCGATTCTGCTCCAGCATCCCGACTACAAGGGCGATGCCCACTAAGGAGACGATGACAACATGCATACATTACACGAATTCACGCTCGTCACTCAAGCCGGAGAGTATATTGTTGCTATTCTGGGTCTGCTCTCCTTCGTTCCCTTCTGGAAGGCTTTGAACTCGCGACCCAAACGTCATTAACCAACTATATTGTGGCGGAGAAATCCGGCCATGCAAATACTTTATACTCTCGCTACACTCCTTGCGCTGCTTCTGTGTAACGATTTCGCCCTCGCCAAAGCACAGCCCGTCAAAGCGACGTCCAATGGCTGCGGCGAGTGCCACGTCTGCAGCACTCCGACCGTTGAAGACCCCTGCCTTCGTGGCTGCCCGCGACCGCGCGCGACTCCCGAAGATTTGAAAATGGGGCCTGATGAAATCATGATTGACGACCTCGAAGCCGAATACGAACCTGTCCGCTTCTCCCATCGTCTGCATGCTGAAATGACTGCCATGGACCGCGGCTGTCAGGACTGCCACCACTTTCAGGAAGTCGGCGGCATCACGGCCTGCAAGAACTGCCATCCCGCGCACATCGCCGATGAGAATCTCGAACAGCCCGGACTCAAAGGCGCCTATCACCGGCAATGTCTCGGCTGCCATCAGGATTGGAGCCACGACACCGCCTGCGAAGTCTGTCACGCCAAAAAGGGACAGGAACTCGCGTCACCGCATCCGCAAATGCCGAAGTCCGGCAGCCGCTTCAAAGGCTTGGTCGAGCCGGAAAAGAAAGTCTGGCACTCCACCTACGGCGGCGGTACTGTCGTGACCTTGTTCCACCGCAATCACACCGAGAAATACGGTATTGATTGCGCTTCATGTCACCATGCTGAAGGCTGTGCCTCCTGTCACGCCAAGTCTGCCGAAACGAAAACCGAAATCCGGCACAGTGAAGAGGCGCTGCACGGTATCTGCAATCAGTGTCACTCTGAAATGAGCTGCGACCAGTGCCACATGAAACAGGAGGCTACTGCCTTCTCTCATGACCGCACCGGCTGGCCGCTCAAATCCTATCACAGCCGGTTGACGTGCAAGCGCTGCCATGGTTCACCGTATCACTTCACGAAACCGTCCCCGGACTGCGCGAACTGCCACAAGAACTGGGACCAGAACACGTTCAAACACGCGCGCACTGGCTTCGCTCTGAATGAGGCTCACGCCGAAATCAATTGCGATGAGTGTCACGTGAATCGCAACTTCGCCGTTGCACCGACGTGCAACTCCTGTCACGACGAAGATATTACCTATCCAGCGTCTTTACCCGGCGCGAAGATAAAGAAATAATCATGAAACGCATTCTTCTTCCTATTCTGCTTCTGGCGTTCTTGGCGCTTCCCGCCTATGCGGGCGACGACGCCGCATGCGTGGATTGCCACTCCGATGCGACGTTGACCCGCACCAACAAGGACGGCACGATTACGTCACTCTGTGTGACCTCCGACTCACTGGCCAAAACGAAACACGCCAAGCTCGCCTGTGTGGACTGCCATGCCGATCTCAAAGGATTCGATGACTTCCCGCATGACGAAGACCTCGCCGCCGTCAATTGCGCCGCCTGCCACAAGGACGTGGCCGCGCAAGTTGCTATGGGCGGGCACGAAGGTGTCTTGAAGTGCGCGGCCTGCCACGGCACGCACAATATGCACCCCATCACCGGAGGTGATTCTAAAGCCGACCGTGTTCGCATTGACCGCTCGTGCGAACAATGCCACAATAGGATGCATTCGCCCGTTCGCGGACGAACCGCTGCCTACGAAAGCTATGATGTCGGCATTCACGGACGGCTTGCGAAAGCCGGCAAGGAAGGCTTGCCCGGCTGCACCGAGTGCCATACCGCACACTCCGTTCACTCCGAGGACCGCTTGCCTGCAAAATTGGAAGAAGCATGTTTGAACTGCCACACGGA